>JAQVGK010000540.1 GCA_028696755.1 Bacteroidales bacterium
TTTCCTCTAAATCCTTCAAAGAATTCGATTTCTGCAATTGCAATTCCGGCAGCAATACCAATTATACCAACCAAAACGGATGATAAAACGTGTCCTAGTCCTGCAAGTACGGTAATTCTAATTGTTTTAAACATCGACCATTGTCTGGCTTTGGACATTACTATAAACGGGAGATAGTGATCTGGCCCGAGTAATGTGTGCAAAAAACCAATAGTTAAAGCTGTTCCTGTTAAGATCCAAATATCGCTCATAATTACTTTTTAGTTAGATTGTTTTTTAGCCATTCGTACCATAAATTCATTCCTTCGCCAGTTTTTACCGATACTTCGATAAACTTAAGGTGATGATTAACCTGAGATGCATAATTTCTAAGCATTTGTATATCGAAATCGAGATAAGGAAGTAAATCAATTTTATTGATTATGCAAAGGTCAGATGTTCTAAACATTTCTGGATATTTTACTGGTTTATCTTCGCCTTCGGTAACACTGATTACAACGACTCGATTAGATTCGCCAAGGTCGAACATTGCTGGACATACTAGATTGCCGACATTTTCGATAAAAAGAACAGAATTGTCCTTAACTTCCAAAGCTTTTACAGCACGGTTAACCATATCAGCATCTAGATGGCAGCCCTGGCCAGTGTTTATTTGTATTGCTGGAGCTCCTGCATCTTGAATGCGCTGAGCGTCGTTCATTGTTTGCTGGTCGCCTTCAACTATAAAGAAGCCGAATTCCGATTTTTTCTCTTTTATTGTTCTTTCGAGCAGGCTAGTTTTTCCCGATCCTGGAGAACTAACAAGATTTATCGACAGAATATTTTTTGCCTCGAAGTATCCACGATTTCTTTCGGCTAAAAGTTTATTTTTTTGCAAAATATCTTGCTCAATTTTTATCTCGATGCCATGTGAATGCGAATGTCCGTGCTCGTGGTCGTGAGCTGTTCCGTGCCCATGTTCGCCATGATGATCGTGCTCGTGAATATGAATTGTTCCATCCGCATGAGTATGACTGTGCTGATGGTGGTCGTGGTCGTGAGCTGTTCCATGACCGTGTTCGCCATGATGATCGTGTTCGTGAACATGAACAGTTCCGTCGGCATGTGTATGACTGTGCTGATGGTTTTCGTGCTCATGGTCGTGAGAGTGGCTATGGCCGTGCTCGTGATCATGATCGTGGCTGTGTGCATGTACGCTGCCATCGGCATGAGTATGATAATGAATATGGGTTTCTTCTCCCGGTTTTCTAATTGTTACAGAGTTCTCGTCTCCGCATCCGCATGTTCCACACATCTTTGATAAGGTTTAATTATTAAATTATTATTTTTAGTGCCTAGAGTGCCTAAAGTGCACTAAAGTACTAAGGGTGATGGCTAATTATTTCTATTTTATTTTAAATCGTATTTTTATTTATATTAATTTCGCTTAAGTACTTTAGTGCACTTTAGGCACTACAAGTACTTTAGGCACTTCTTATTCTCCCAGCATAGATTTTACTCTTAATTCCTGTCCACTAACAATTTCATTATTGAAACTACTGCAGTTTGGGCAAGGAGTAAAAACATCATCAACAGCAAATTCGTGACTACACTCGAGGCATTTTGCTTTTCCAGGAGTTTTAATCACCATTCGTTTTGCATTTTTAAGAATTGTATTTTTTACAGCTTCTTCAAGTGCAAATTCCAGAGCTTCGTCCACTACGCCAGAGAGGTTTCCGACTTCGATTTGAATCTCGCTCACATTTTTAACGCCAGCCATTGCTGCGTTCTCTTCGGCAATCTCAACTATGCTCATTGCTATTGATAATTCGTGCATTTTAAGCTTTTTTACAAAAATAGTTTGATATTGATAATGATAACAAATCTGACCAGTTAAAGTTTTAACAAATACGTGGTAATTGCTCACCCGAAAGCATATCCATAATTCTTTGTCCGCCAATACTTGTTTCAATAATACTTTTGCCCGGATGATCTTCGGTAATTTCGCCAATAATTGCAGCATTTTCGCCAAATTCAGTTTTTCGCATTACTTCAACAATTTTTTCAGCATCTTTTGCATCTGCAATCATCACAAACTTACCTTCGTTAGCAACATAAAACGGGTCGAATCCCAGTAGTTCGCACATTCCACGCACACTGTCGCGTACTGGAACAGCAGCTTCATCAACAATAATTCCGAAAGTCTTTTTGCTAACTAATTCGGATAAAACTGTTGCGATTCCTCCGCGAGTTGCATCACGAATGAATTTGACTTTATCCGATACTTCAAAAGCCTTGTCAATCAGTTTATGAAGGCAAGCGCAGTCGGAGAGGACAGGTGACGAAATTTTAAGATCATTACGCGCACTCATAACAGCGATTCCGTGATCGCCTACGGTTCCATTAATAATGATTTTATCTCCAGCTTTTATGTTTATTCCAGTGCCGATATGCTTACGATTTTCTTGAATTGTTCCAATTCCGGCAGTATTGATAAAAACTTTGTCGCATTTGCCTTTGTCAACAACTTTTGTGTCGCCGGTAACGATTTTTACTCCAGCTTTTTTAGCCTCTTCTGCCATTGCGGCAACTATTTTTTCCAGATCTTCGATTGGCAAACCTTCTTCAATAATAAAGGCAGAACTTAAATACATTGGTTTTGCCCCCGAAACTGCCAAATCGTTAACTGTTCCGCACACCGCAAGTTTACCAATATTGCCACCTGGAAAAAATACGGGATCAACCACAAACGAATCGGTGGTAAACGAGATACTATCTGAAGGTATATTCAAAACCGATGCATCTGTTTGGTTATCTAGAATATCATTTGAAAAATACTTCACAAATAGTTTGTCAATAAGTTCGTGCGAGAGTTTTCCGCCACTACCATGTCCGAGAAGAATTTTGTCGTTTTTCATTTGTTA
>JAQVGK010000541.1 GCA_028696755.1 Bacteroidales bacterium
CACATTCAGCCCTCCGGGCTGTGGTGTATTTGTATTTGCTAACCATTGGCAACAGAAGTCGCCAATGGTTATGGATATTAAGTCCTCCGGACTTTTTGTCTATTTTTAAATTAATAAAATCATTTGTTTGGCATTACACATTCAGCCCTCCGGGCTGTGCTGTATTTGTATTTGCTAACCATTGGCAACAGAAGACGCCAATGGTTATGGATATTATGCCCTACGGGCATTTCGGTCTATTTTAATTTGGGATTACATTTTTATAAATCTAGTACTAAATTCTCCTTTTTCCGAACTTGCCGAAATGTAGTATAATCCTGATTTAAGATCAGAAATGTCGATACCTTGAATGTTCCAATCACTGCTATTCAAATCAATATTCATCAACTTAACAATACTACCTTGTTCGTTATAAATCGTGATATTGTAGTTAGCAACAGGAGTATTATTATTAATAAAGTAAAGTACTTCGGTGGCTGGATTTGGATATGCTTTTATATAACCAGCTTTTGCAGTATTGCAAATTCCCGACACATCTTCGATTGTAAAAACATGAGGATCTGCATTTCCAATAAATGGATGCGTTTCGGTTTTAGGTCTATCGTCGATTGCTTCGATATAGTACTTAATTTCGGAACCGCCAGCCAGACCTTCGATGCTTACCGAGTAAATATTTCCGCCAGTGTTTATCATATCCGCTGACAAATATTCGCCACCATTTTCGCTGTAATAAAGTTTTACCGAACTTATGTTGTTCGAGTTGTTAAAAGAATATACTTCAGCCTCGAAATTATAAGCACTAGCATATTCTAGCATTCCGTAATAAGGCATGTGAACAATTCTAAGCATTTCGAAATCTGGAACTTCATGTGTGCGACAATGCAAAGCATCGGTACTTTCCCAACCATTATATAAAATTCCGATTATTTCATAACCAGGCATTGCTTCTTCGTAAACGGCGGCAGCAGCTTCATTATAATTTCCTGCCGATCCAGTGTTGAATGCAACAAAAACTTTGTCGTTCATAATTAACGAGTTTGTATAGGCGTTTTTGTCAACCATCCAGTTGGTGCGATAAACTTGGTAATTATTACCATAACTGCTTACTTGATTTTCCCAGTAATCTGCCATTGCTTCAAAATCGGCATATCTATCATCAGATGCTGGAACTCTGGAAACTAGCATTTTGTCAACATCTAAAAATTTTCCCCAACAATCGATATGCTCAATGTAATCAGCTAGTGGATCAGGAACGCAATGATAGGTTGTTATTCCCATATAATCTTCAACTAATTGGTCTATTTCGCTTTCGCTTAATCCTGGATTTTCCTCATATACTAAATCGCATGATGCAGAAATGCCAAGTCCATCGGTCATGTAATTGCCTCCAGTATGTTCGAGATCCATTCCAAAGACATCCATATCGAAATAATCGCCAAGAACAATTGGAACTTCGTCATCATTTACACGCATTGGTCTGTTGTATGGAAAATCAACTATTCCAACTTGATTATTCGGCCCATATTCGATAAACCAAGGGCTGTAATCTCGAGCCCACTCTGAGTCAACAGGAGCATTAACATATTCCACATTATCCATGTTTACCCCATTATTGGTAAGTGAGGTAGTAACCGAAGATTGGTACATTGATGGACACATAATGTAAACAGTAACATAATCCGATAGTTGCGCAATAAGGGTATAGGGAATTTCAAAACCATTGGGATAAGAAATAATCACCCCCTGATTTCTCTCGAATTCTGCTATATTTCTTGCTCCACCAGTAGGAGGAGGGGTCTCATTAAATGCCCTAGTTTGATTTTCTATTCTTAATTCCTCGGGGCTGTTCATGTGATATTTACTTCTTTCGGCAGAAGTAAAATCTGTTTGGGCAAAAATAATTGAGGCGTTAAGTAATGCCAATGAAATGAATATAAATTTTTTCATATAGTAAGAATTAAAAATGCCGGCATAAACCGGCATTCGTTAAACTATTTGCTGATGATAAGATTCTTGAAATAAGTGTTTTCGCTTGTGGTAATGTTTACGATGTAAAGACCTGCTGCGAAATCGGATGTGTTGAGAATAATGGAATTTGTTCCTGAATACAGGTTGAATTCGTTTGAATATTCGTAAACAACTTGTCCGCTGTAATTCATAACTTTTACAGTTGCTTTTGTATCGTTTGTAAGATTTACGTTTAAGAAAGCGATGTCTGATGCAGGGTTTGGATAAACCTCAACTGTGTTTTCGCTAACTTTGATAGGATTATTTATTATTGAAACAGATGTTTGGTGAGCTGGAAGTTTGATGTTATCAATCCATGCGCAGTCGCTACCTTGAGTTTCATAACTATCTTTTTCGTAAACCCATTTTAATTCTCTATTGCCCGATGAAACCGAAAATGTTTCACTGCTCCAATCAACTTCACCAGCCCATCGACCTTGCATATTTCCATCAATGAAAAAGGCGAGGAAATCATAATAGTACTCCGTACCCCACCAATTTGAAACTGGTTCACAACTTACTTTTTTGTAAAACTCAACATTGTCGTTGTTTAAAACATCAAGGTTTATTATTAAAACTGATTCTCCTCCTGATTCGGGCAAGTCTCCTGATTTTGCAGAATATTCACCTTCATAAACTTGATCGGTAGCAATTGTCCATGGGGTTGAAGTTGCAACTTCCCATTCGTAGGTTGTAAAAGTATTTGATTCCAAATCTTCGATTTGAAGTCCTGCTGGTAAGCATGAATTAAGACTAGCAGTGTACATTCCAGTTTCTAATGCAAAACCGAAGCACACCGAAGTTCCTGTTGGAATACTTTCGTCAATTACAACTTCGAAACTAATTGTTGCAGGTGTATTTATGTTTTGTACATCAATGTTAACCGAACTGGTC
>JAQVGK010000542.1 GCA_028696755.1 Bacteroidales bacterium
CTGGCGACCATATTCCCATTTATAAGAGCTTAAAAAAGCCATTATTTCGCGATATATATATCATTGCATTATTAGCACTATTCATGTTTATTCCTTGGTGTTTGACTGTCTTATTTGCGTACGTGCTGGCAATGTATATAAACGGTTGTCGCAACTTTATAAAAAAAGGTGTCGATATTACCCACGTTCGCTTTTTTAACTGGGTAAACATTGCTATTATCGCCCTATTAGCAACGCTTTTAATAATACTCTAACAACCACATGTTAAAAACAACCAAAAAAAATATTTGCTTTATGAAAATTCACATTGTATATTTGCCCTCGCATGACATTTTACTATTCTTGGGCAAATTAAGTTTTAATTAATTTTAACAAGATAAAAGGCAACGCCTCACACGGTGGCAGGAAGGAAACAACCTGCGACTTCACGCCCAGCGTAAAGTGTCATGCACACCTACGGTGGGCGTTGCTGTTTTATCACAATTCTTATAACATGCATGACAATAAGAATTCAAAGGCTATGAGCCTAACAGTAACCGAAGGTCTGACGGTTACGGTATTACCAAATTCTGACCATGAGTTTTTAATGACATCAAAAGAGGTTGCTAATGGATATGGAGTTAGTCCGTACTCAATTAGATCAACAAGCTCTCGACATGCCGCAGAAATTATTGAGGGAAAGCATTATGTTTCTGCTGTTGCAATTTGCAACGGCAAAGCAAAATCCGCTTTAAATTTGCCTCATAATACTGTTTTATGGACTAAGCGAGGTATTGTCCGCCTAGGCTTTTTTATCAAGTCCGAACGCGCTAAATTATTTCGTGACTGGGCAGAGGAACTGATAATTAAGTTTGAGGAACAAAAAGACCTGTTCGGGGTCGAAGTAAAAAACCGCCAGTTGCCGGCAAAGCGAAAAATTAACAGGCTCTCGCAGGAACGATTGCTTAACATTATGGCAGATGTTTGCGAAATAGAGGACAAAGAGTTAAGGTTGAAAATAAGTACTAAACTTATGGGAGGGCTGGAGTATGGAAACTAAATATTTCGATAAAAAGAGTGAGCTTAGCAGCTCTATTTTGGAGAATACAGTTCGAGGTCATAAAGTTTATCGCTGTCGCTTAGAATGCGGCTGTTTGCACAGTAATAAACGATATGGAGCTTTAGTTCTTAGCGGCGACAAAGTAGTTTCTAAACTAATACGCTGCAAAGCGTGCAGAAAGGAGGCAAACAATGGTTAAATTTAATGCTAAAAGCTTCGTAATAGAAGTGCAAACCGGAACCAACCCAATAGAAGACTGGCTAAAAACTCAA
Source organism: Bacteroidales bacterium (assembly GCA_028696755.1). The sequence continues at coordinate 1,312 of JAQVGK010000542.1, forward strand.
GAAGATATTATTGACCTTTTACAAAGCCAGGATATGACTTTAGATAGTAGTAATAATCATTATAATGCACTGGAATTGCTTCGGTCTATGATGCCTGACTACGAAACCGCCGAAAAAATGTTAAAATAATTTATAGAAAAGCGGATTTAGTTCCGCTTTTTTTGTAGTTTTGAAACGATAATTTAAAAAATAGAAAAAAATGAAAACACAAATTGCACTATTTATCATTGTATTAGCTTTATTTTCATCGTGTGGTGATTTGACAAAAAAGCAAACAAAACCTGTTGAGAATTGGACTTATTCTGAGCCCGAGGATAAAATGACTGGAGAAAAAACATTCTATGCAGAGTGTAACTCTACAAATAAAATAGAATTTGAATTTCCTTATGAAGGTGGCTCAACATTTAAGTTAGTTGTACGTAATTTAAATGATGGAAATGAAGTAATTCTTTCAGTTTCTAAAGGACAATTTATGCCAAGCTTTATTGATGAAGAATATTGCCGGATAAAATTTGATGATGGTGAGACTTTAGATTACTATTATGTTTCAGCAGCAAGTGGCTCTGCAGATCTAATTTTCCTTCAGGAGGCAGATAAGCTAATCGCGGCATTGAAAAGTGCGAAAAAGGTTAAAATTGAGGCTCCATTTTTTCAAGCAGGAAGAAAAATTATAGAATTTGATGTTGAAGGTTTAGAATGGGACAAATAATAAAAAAAGCCCCTTAGGAGCTTTCTTGATTTGTAATAAGTCTGACACTTATTGTAGGAGTCGCTGGCGCAGTCAGCGGCTCTTTTTTTGCACTGGTGTCGCTAACGTGACAACTGAAGCTTTCCTGCAGGTGCATAATTTCGCTAAAGTAATGGTCGGTAATCGATTGCTTAGAAGTTAGCGCATCGAAACCTGTGCCGGTTAAACCGTGGAGAGCTTTATTTACGGCATCAGGAAGCTCCAAAAATGCAAACGCCTGGTCTTCGTATTGATTACCATCTTTTGTTGGTGCGATCTCGCGCATAAGTATGTGCAGATTAACGGTAATTTCGGCTTCTCTCACTCCTTGTAAATTGTGTCTCCACATTATTGGCGCAAACTCAATAAAAACTGCCGGCAAATTAAACGGACACTCCTCCTCAATTGTCTCAAGTTGATTGTTCCAAAGGTCAAAATGTTTGATGGCTGGATCCAGTTCCTCAGGATCTTCAATAATAATATATCCGGTTTCGCCAGTGGCTATTTTCTTCAGCTGTGCAAAAATTGCTTTTCTCAGAATGTTTCTCATAATCATCTTTGTTTTAAAAGTTGTTTTAATTCTATTTCAAGGCCTTTTAAATTGGCATCTATAACATTGCTCACGGCCTGATCAACCTCCGGAGCCGCTCCAATAAATTGACGTTTTGGCATTACTATTTTATCTCCGACTTTTTTTAAAGCGAGCGATTTATACATTTCGGCCTCACGGTCTATTCTTAGGTTTTTTCTTGAGCTTGATTTTTCGCCGCTTTTCTTGTATTTTATCTGTCCGCTCAACTCATAGAATTTAGCCCAAAAGAAGCTAATCATTTTTGCAGTAACTGTTATTTCTCCGCC
>JAQVGK010000046.1 GCA_028696755.1 Bacteroidales bacterium
TTCCTGAAACAAAATATATTCTGCTGGGATCATCACAAATCTTGTTGTTGCCGAAGATTAGAGAGTCGCTTGCAGGGAGATGTCAAATTCTTGAGTTATATCCTTTGACTTTGCCAGAATTAATGACAAATAGTTGGGAATCTGAAATCGTACCATCCTATTTTCAAAATATTCTTGAGTCTAAGACTGTCGCAAATATTCCTTTCTTGCTTGATACTGACCACCCAAGGAAATTGCAAGTTTTTAACAATTTTCTTGATTTTGGATCATATCCAGCAATATCCGACGAAGCATTAAGTGTTGAAGAGAAAAAGGACTGGTTGAGAAACTACGTCAGAACATATTTAGAAAGAGATATTCGTGATTTGGCAGAGTTGAGGCAATTAGAACCATTTACTAAGGTTCAGAAGTTGATTGCAATTAATACTGCTCAGCTAACAAATTATTCAAAAATAGCTGCTGAAGCGGGAGTTAGTTTAAAGACCGTTCAGCGATTTATCGAATATATGAGCATAAGCTATCAAACGCTTGTGTTGCAGTCGTGGAGTAGGAATAGCTCAAAAAGATTGTCAAAATCACCGAAAGTGCATTATCTTGATGTTGGTGTTATGAGAGCAGTGTTGCAGAAAAACGACAAGTTGTCGGGCCATGAATTTGAAAGTGCAATCGTCTCCGAAATATTTAAACAGGCAAAACAGTCAATGTCCGATTTATCATTTTATCACTTAAGAACATCAGATGGAAGGGAGGTTGACCTACTAATAGAATTGGAACATGGTTATATTGCAATAGAAATTAAGCAGAGCTCTTTTGTTAGAAATGAGGATGCTAAACACCTTAAAGGCTTGGAAACAATTCTTGATAAGCCAGTACTTTATAAATATGTTCTGTCAAACGATCTTAGTTATAAAGATCTCGGTGATGGAGTAATTGGAATGCCAGCGGTTCAGTTTTTAATGTAATCTGTTAAGATCTTAGACTTATAAAAATCATCTAACTTATCCGATATGTAATCAGATATTTGCCTATTTCACAACAACCCTAATGCTTTGAGCAATTTTTAATGCTGTTGTAAAAGTACTTAAATCAGTGTACAGTAAACCATCTTTTCCTGCATAATGTCCATGTCCTATTGGATTTAAAGTGTATTCGGACATAAGATTTTGTGGATCAACGGTTACAGCATATATAAGCGAAGGTTGACACGAATTTCGATATTCCTTCTCATCTGGGTACTTTGCATTATGCCAAAAGTTGTTAAAATCCCATGCCTGATTTATTTCCATTACAATTCTGAATTTACCTTCTATCTTCTTATCTGTCTTGGTAGTCAATATAAAGCTGCTTTGAGGTGTTGCGCCAGTATAAGCATCGGCAATGTGCTTTTCTGGTGTTGGAATTTCTACTGTTGCTGTTCGTTTATGAAGAAAATAGGGTAGAGTAGCATAGTACATTTTTTGACCAGCTTCCCATCTTCCCGACGAAGCATCACCGTATCTATATACTCCTGTCGAAACCGACTTAGTGACAAATATTTCCTGGATAAATTTTTCATCCATGCTCTCTATCCATAGAGCAAAACTTGGGTTATTGTGACCTTTGCCTGCTGTAAAATGGACTTCTATAGTATATCCATTGCCATTTACATTTGCTTCAATTTTTTGCGGTTCTTGTTTTTTACGTTTCGACGGTTTTTCACCTGCAAACATGTTAGTCGAAACTATTAGGCTAATTAGTATTGCTAAAATTATCTTGGTTTTCATATTCTTGTGTTTTTCAATTTTTAAAAATCTACAATTATCCCTAGTGTTGGTACGATTGTTCCAGATCCGTCGGATGGAATTCTTCTTAAAATGTATTTTGATGGATCTTCTGGATCAATTTGAACATTTCCATTTTCATCAGTATTAACATAAAGATCTTGAGTTTGTGATTTGAAATTATATGCATTCTGTATGTCGATGTAAAATTTAAGCGAACTGTTTTCGAAGTTAAAGGTTTTGTCAACTCTGAAATCTAACTGATGGAAAGGTTTAAAGCGTTTTTCGTTTAGCTGTGTATAGTCAAAATATGCTTGTCCTCTTAAATTCCATGCAACAATATCTGATGAAGTTTCAAGATCGAATGGAGTATAAGGCAAGCCGCCCGCATAACGCCATTTAATTCCGACAAACCAATCTTTTTTAAACTTTTTAGTTGCTGTGAATGTTAAAATATGTCTGTTGTCCCATGAGGTGCTTACATAATCACCGTTCATATCTTTAAATTGACTGATAGCAAATGTGTAAGAAAGAGTCATGTTTAAATCGCCTTTAAATCTATTTTGACTTAAAAATTCAACTCCATAAGCATGTCCCTGACCTTCGGAAACGATTTCTTCATCACCCAGAACTCCAAAATCTACAGGTTTAAAAGCAAGTACCATTGAATCTTTAACCGAAACAGGATAATAATCATAAAGTTTGTAAAAACCTTCAACTGAAAGAAGCGAGTTGTTGCTTGGTCGGTAAGCTAAACCGCCAATTATATGATCGCTTTGAATGTATTTAATATTATTGTCACGATTTACGAGCGCAAAGTTGCTGTCGCGATATCCTAAGCTAGTGTAGGATGGAAGAAGGTAGTATCTGCCAGTATTAAAGTTTATACTTAACTTTTCGTTTATATCATAGGATGCCGAAAAACGTGGCGAAAATTGCTCCAACGGATTTGTCATTGACGAAGAGTATTCGTTACCATCGAATCTAATACCGAGCGACAAATTAAATCTGTTTCCCAAAATTGCTCTGGAAATCTGACCAAAAGCACCATACTTAAACATATCTAAGTTTGAATCATAACTTATTTCCTGCTGCCCAAATGGTGTGAAAACATTTAGATAAGTGTCGTTATAATATCTGGCGTACTCGAAATTAATACCGTAAGTTAATCTAAAATTATTCTCAGTTTTAATATAATCCTCAATTCTAAATTTGTTCTCTGCTTCGAAAGATGTGTAATTGTTTAAGATATTATTTTCATCTATAACGTTGTTAATGTATTTGTAATAGCGATTGTTAAGCATGTTACGACTCAAAACAAAAGTCGTGTATCCATTGTCGCGGAACTTTTTATATGCTGCACCCATTGTGTATGTCCACTGTTCGCTTTCTGATAAATACCCTAAAATATAGCGTTGAAATTCAGTTGGATTCTCAATGTCTCTATCCAGAACATTAACATCATAAGCTCCTAAACCAATAAAGGTAATTTCACTTCTTTCATCAATTTTGTGCTTAACTTTAAATTGCATATCGTTAAAAGTCGGAAGAAATGGAAGTCCGATAAGTTTAAATAAGAAATTTAGATAAGAACGACGACCAGATAAGATGTAAGTGGTATTCTCGCCCATCGGGCCATCTAATGTTAATGAAACCTCGGAAGCTCCCAAACTACCTCTAAATCTTAAATCATCTTTATTGCCGTCGATTTGTTTAAAATTGAATACTCCACTTAGTGCATTCCCGCGGTTTGCCGGAAAAGCACCCGAGTAAAAGTCAACTGCCCTGATAAAGTCGGCATTTAAAATCCCATTCGTTCCACCGCTTGCACCCTGTGTTGCAAAGTGGTTGATGTTCGGAATTTCTATATCATCAAGATAAAACTTACTTTCGTTTGATGCACCTCCTCTCACAATGACATCGTTACGATTTTGCCCAGGGAAAGCAGCTACTCCAGGTAAGTTTTGAATTACCTTTGAAATGTCACGGTTGGCTCCTGGCGAATTTTCAATTTCGGAAAGTCCAATACTTCTTAAAGATACTGGAGCTTCATCGCTTTTGCGGAAAACCTGAGCTTTTACAGTAACTTCACTTAGCGTAACTGCCGATTCGCGCATCCCAATATTTACTGTAGCAGTTTTTCCTGGAGTAATCTGAATTTCTTCACTAACGCGAGTCTCAAATCCCAATGAGGATACTGTTAATCTGTAAATTCCTGGTTTAAGAGCGGCAATTATAAAGTTTCCATCAAAATCTGAGGTGGCACCAATTTCAGTTCCTTCAATATAAATATTAGAAAAAGGTAATGGTTCGTTATTTACTTCATTAAAAATTCGTCCCGAGATTTGACCAACTTGAGCAAACATTAAGTTTACTTGAAAAACTATTATAACTAGTAAAAGTATTTTTGTTTTCATAAGTGTATTTTTTGTTTTTATTGTTTAATGTTTAGATGTAAACAATAAACAAAACGAAATGTTCAATTAGTTTCACAAATTTATTTAAAATATTTTAAGAATTTATTAAAAAGTAAAAATAGAGTTTAAGTTTTTTAATATTAAAGTTTTGTTAAAAGAGATTATTGTGTAAAGCGAAAGCAATAAAAGATTAAATTTGTGCTATGCGTATAAATGGATTATTAGCTGATAATATTAAAATTTCGGTAAATGCGATAAGGTCGAATTTACTTCGAACCATTTTAACTGTGTTGATTATTGCAACAGGTATAATGGCATTGGTTGGCATACTAACAGCAGTTGAGTCGATAAAGAATTCGATAAGTAGTTCGTTTCAGAGTATGGGAGCTAATACATTTACAATAAGGATGCAGAGAAACGAATCGCATGGTGGCTCGCGGCGAAATGTTGATTACAAGCCAATAACATTCGATGATGCCTCGATGTTTAAAGAATCTTTTAAATTCCCAGCGAGGGTAAGCATAAGCTTTTTTGCTACAGAAACAGCGACAATAAAATATGAAGATGAGAAAACAGATCCAAATATTGCTGTATATGCCGTTGACGAGGAATACTTAATCACCGCGGGCAAGGATATTGCAAAGGGCAGGAATTTTACTCCACAAGAGGTTTTATCGGGAGAAAATATTGTAATTATTGGTTCTGAATTACAGAAGTTATTGTTTGATTCAAAAGAAAGTCCGCTCGATAAATACATTTCAGTTGGAAATACAAGATACAGAGTTATTGGTGTACTTGAAGAAAAAGGTGCAAGTTTTGGAGGCTCGGGGGATAAAATTTGTTTGATTCCTCTGATAAATGGTAGGCAAAAATTCAGCACTTCGAGTGATACATACTTAATAAGCATTATGCCACATGATCCTAAATTGCTTGAAATGGCAGTTGGGGAAGCGGAAGGGGTTTTTAGGAACATAAGGAAACTGACAGTTTATGACGAAAATAATTTTGCAATTCGCAAAAGCGATAGTTTAGCAAATATGTTTCTGGAGAATATTTCGGTAGTGACAATTGGTGCAACCATTATTGGCTTGATAACTTTGCTTGGGGCCTCTATTGGCTTGATGAACATAATGCTAGTTTCAGTATCGGAACGTACACGAGAAATTGGAATTAGGAAGGCTCTGGGAGCAAAATCCCAAACAATTAAACAACAATTTTTATTTGAATCTGTTTTTATCGGTCAAATAGGAGGTGTATTAGGCATAATATTGGGTATAATTGCAGGTAATTTAATTAGTTTGCTAACAGGAGGAGCATTTGTTGTTCCATGGATTTGGATAATTATGGGTGTAATTCTTTGTTTTATTGTCGGAATTGCATCGGGTTATCTTCCTGCCGTTAAAGCGTCGCGTCTTGATCCAATAGTTGCTCTAAGGTACGAATAAAAAAAAAGCAGCTTTATCAAACTGCTTCTTCCTTATTAATTAATAGGTATTATTTCAACAACTTAGGAATAAGTTCCACAACTCTGTTAGAATAACCCCATTCGTTATCGTACCAAGTTAGAGTTTTTAGCATTCTTCCTTTTAACATAGTGCAACCAGCATCAAAAATTCCTGAATGTGGGTTATGGATAATGTCAACCGAAACTATTGGTTCTTCTGTGTATTCAAGAATTCCTTTTAATGGACCTTCGGCAGCTTCTTTAATTGCAGCATGAACTTGCTCAATAGTAACATCGGTTTTTAAGTTTACAACCAAGTCAACAGATGAACCAGTAGGAGTGGGAACTCTCATAGCCATTCCATCTAATTTGCCATTAAGTTCTGGCAGAACTTTGCCAACAGCTTTGGCAGCACCTGTAGTAGTTGGAATTTGAGAGACAGCGCAAGAGCGTGCTCTGCGTAGGTCTTTGTGTGGACCGTCAAGAATAATCTGATCGTTGGTGTATGAGTGAATGGTAGTCATTAACCCATTTTCGATTCCGAATTTGTCGTTCAAAATCTTAACAACAGGAGCCATACAATTTGTTGTACATGATGCATTAGATACACACTGTAACTCAGGAGTTATTTTTTCTTCATTAACGCCAAGAACTATCATCGCGTCAATAGTATCTTTTGCTGGAACAGTGAGAATAACTTTTTTTGCTCCGTTTTTAAGATGGTCGCCATATCCTCCTTTAGGACTTTCTTTAGAAGTGAAAACTCCGGTTGATTCGATAACTACATCTGGAACAACTGCCCAAGGAATAGAAGCTGGATTTCTTTCGGCACTTACTTTAATTTCTTGACCTTCAACAATAAGTGATGTTTCATTGTAAGAGATGTTACGGTCGAATTTGCCCTGCGTCGAGTCATATTTTAATAGGTGAGCCAAAGTTTTGGTATCAGTAAGATCGTTTATGCCGACAATCTCTATGTCGTTTCTGTCGAACGCAATTTTAAAAACGTTACGTCCGATGCGGCCAAAGCCATTAATCGCAACTTTAATTTTTGTCATGACTATAATTTTTAATTTGAGGCAAATATAAAAAAAAAGCCTCATATTACTGAGGCTTTTTATCAGATTTTAAAATGTTATTTAACAATGATTTTGGTAGTTTGAACAGCTTCACCAGCTTTCATTCTTACAAGATAAACTCCTGAATTTAACTTAGAGCAGTTGTATTCTTTAGAATGTCTTCCTTTAGCAAGATTGTTGTAAGTAACCAAATCAACAAGTTTTCCCTGAATATCGAAGATTCCAATCTGAACATCAGAGTTTTTATCAATGTTGATGCTGAAGTTAGTGCTTTCAGATGCTGGATTTGGGAATACCGAAACAGAACTTGATAAATTGTTATTGCTTATTGGCGCAACGTTTGTTGGTCCACCGAAATCTTTGCAAACGAATGCACCGCGTCCGTGAGTACCAACATAAATATAACCATGGTTTCTAACTCCAGAATCTTGGTTAATGCCTTCAATCCAACCGTTACGGTGAATTTGTTGACGAAGAGAGTACACCGGAACATAGTCAAGACCATTAGTGTTTTCATCATTCCAAACTGGAGCAGAAGCTGTAATGTCATTTGTAGCATATACACCAAACTCGGTACCAACAATAACTTTTCTAGAATCGTTCCAAACTATAACAGCATCATAAACTGGCATAGAAGGAAGATTTCCTTGTTTTGACACAAAACTTCCAGCACCTGAGCTAATAGCATTAGCAACGTTTGCACTGGTTGAGTAATATACAAAGTTAGAAGCGCCGTAGTTACCTAATGTAATAACAACATTGCCTGCAAATTCAGGATCTACTCCAATTCCTGTAATAGTACGGTTGTTGAATTGAGCAATCATATCCACAGTAAGACCATAAGCAGCATTTATATTATCCATTTGAGCGCTAGTTCTGTTTTCAACAAAGCCTTTTATTCTGAATAAAGCAGAATTATTTCCTGAAGTTGTAGCTACGTAAAGAATGTCGCCATCAGCTGACCATTCCATACAATTAGCCACATAGCCAGGAATCGATGCTACTGGCAACCAGTCGGCAGATTTTCTTATGCTAAGAGCATCTCTAGTTACCCAGATGCTACCGTTAAAACCAACTGCAAATAGAGATTGGAAAGTATCATGTGCTTTAATTGTATCATCTTCTGCAACATCTTCGGTAAGTGTAACATAAAAATATCTACCAGGAACATTACTTTCAACATCAACAATTTCACCTGCTTCAAAGTCGCGAGGAGCTTGTTTGTAAACTGTGTCGATAGAGTTTTCATCATAGAAACTTTCCCATAAAGCAATAGGAGTTACAAAAGGATGTCCTGCATCATCATCGCCAATGCCAGAAACTGTAGCAGATACTCTAGTGCTGTAAGGACTAGTCATCGTATTTGCATTGCCTTTTTCATCAGATCTGTACAGTTGTCCATAATATACGGTAGTGAAAATAATATCAGGATTAATTTGAGAAATCTCTGAGTAACCACCATCACCACCACTCACTTCATAGTATTCATGAGAAGTCCCAGTACTTACATTGTTTGCAGGGTTAAGTAAAATTGAACCATTGTCTTGAGTTCCACCTAAGATTTCAGACTCAACAACACCATGAGATATTGCATAAAACTGAGTAACGTTAAAGTATTTGTTTTTTAGTTGCCAAGTTGTGCCACCATCAGTAGATCTGTGAATACCTCCATCTGAACCACAGAAAACTATGTCGGGGTTAGTTGGGTGGAAAACAAGTGCATGTTGGTCAGCATGAACATATTGTAAATCGTTTACATCGATACTCCAATAAGTAAGAAGGTTCCAACCTTCGGTTTTTCCCCAATTCCACAAAGAGTACTGACCACCGAGAATAATTCGGTCTTCGTCATCAGGATAAACCGTAATTACGTTATCATAAGTACCTTGTTCACCAAGTGGGTTAAAGTTAACGGAGCCGCCTGGGCCGATAATATACCAATCCTGACCTTTATTGTCGGATCTGTAAACATTTAATAAGCTTCCATCTGATTTTGTACACTGTGCATAAACGATATTTGAATTTGTAGGAGCAATCGCAAACTCTGTACGTGATGAGTTTAATGGTAAATCTCCTTCTGAAGAACCAGTAATTTTTTCCCATGAGCCATAGGCCCCGCCTTCGTAAGAAACATAAGCATTTACACCAAGGTCCGCTATTAAAAAGTTTCCATCTGAACTAATTTTTATATCACCAGAGAACTCGTTTATTGGGAAATCAGCAACATTTAATACTGGATTTGTCCAAGTCGCTCCTCCATCGGAACTCATTTGAACACCTCTGTTTGTAGCGGCAAAAATTTTGCCTGCAATTGTTGGGTGAGCAACAAGTTTGTTAACATAAACGAAAGTGTTTTTACTTTCGGAAGTTGACCATGTCGATTCGAGTCTTGTGAAAGTATTTCCATCTGTAGATTTCCAAATACCAGCTCCTTCAAAACCTCTTGAGCCTGTGCCGTATCCCTGGTAGAAACCTTCGCCTGTACCGAAATATATTGCTCCTGAAGCATCCTGACAGATAGTACCTATGTTTAAATTAGGGATATCATTAGTTTCATTATCTCCAGAATACTTAACCTGAGTCCAAGAATTACCTGATGTAGTTGATTTCCATAATCCACCTGAAACACCACCAGCATACATAATGTTTGGATTGTTTTTGTCGAAAATAATAGCACGACAACGGCCTCCAATATTTGTAGGGCCAAGTTCTTTCCAAGTAAGTGAAGAACCTGATTTTGCCTGACGTAGCAAAGCAATTTGCTTTAGTGCATTGTCAATATCCTTGATATCTACACTGCCGGTGAGTAAATTGTTGCGTCTTTGAGCCTGCCACTCTGCAGCGCCGTGAATTGTGTTTTTGGTTATCTCTTTGTTTTCGCTGCGTGGAACATAGAGTTGTTCTTTGCTAAACGAAAAATTCAGGATTAATGCTCCCGAAATTATCACTAGCGAACCAATCAAACCTAAAGCTAATCTCTTCATATTCAAAAGTTTACGTTAAAACAATGCTAATAAAAATGTTTAAAAATTCAAACGTCTAATATAGATACAATTATTTTAATATGCAAAAATATTTATCAATGTTTTCAACATATTATATTTAATTATTTTTTCTTTCTTCTTTCCTAAGTCCTTTACGGTATTCACGGTTTAGTCTGGCATCGAATTTTTCGCCAAAATGATAACTTATGTAAAGATAAAGAAAGTTTGTAGTAGTCTGATTAGCCATTATTTCAACAGGAATTAGATATGTGTCGAAAATTACACCTGTCTCAAGAACTCTCGATTTCATTACGTCACGACTGAAATCGAAATGTAATCCGAATTTTGCATAAAATCCTGGATGTAGTTTGATTTCGCTTATGCCTAATATAAATGGTGCTTTCCCTACTATGTCTAGAGGACTGCTTTGTAGAGCAGGGTCAAATTTGCTAAAGGATGTGTAAAAGTTTGCTTTATCTGTTGATATTGGCACAATGCTATCAATAACTTCGTAATAAATAGGCTTACTTATACCTAAAATTCCGCCTCCCGATAAAGACAAATGGATGGATATACTTTTTTTATCTCTTTTTTCAAAAATCATTCGGTTAATGCCGTAGCCAAACTTAAGATTGGTAAATGAGAATGTCTTTCCGTAAACATACCTGTTAGGGTAGGTAAAAGTTGTATTTGTAAATTTAACTTCTTTTGGACTTTTTACGTAATTTATTTCAGACTCGAAAAATCTTCTGTTTCTGTAATTTATTCGTGTTGAATAGTTATAGTATAAACCTGCCCCATTTGAATTTAATTTTATGCCATATGAGTGCATATTATATTTGTCGGGTTCGCGTTCGGTGCTAAACTCGCCTTGAGCAAAAAGTCCCGCACTCAGGAATGTTACAAAAAAGATATGCAGTAATAATACTTTCATTTCATAAAGTTATTACTGCAAAAATAAGCAAATGATTATTATAAAACTAATTTAAGCTCTTTTTTCTACGCTATTAGCTTGTGCTTTGCCGTATGCAGGGCAATCATTAACTGTTTTACATGAACTAATTCCCAATATTATGAGAGCAAGAATCGATGCTATTACTATTATTTTTTTCATAATAAATTATTTAATGGTGCAATATTATTAAAATTATCCATACAATAAACGAAATATTTGGGTATTTTATTAACAAAAACGGGTTAAAAAAAAGAGGCTTTCGGCCTCTTTTCTTTTAAAAGCTTATTTTGATTATTGTTTTATCAGTTTTGAAGTGTATTGCTGATTTTGACCCTTAACAACAATTGTATAAACGCCATTGCTAAAACTAGAGATGTCTATTTGTTTTTTATCTGTGCTTAATATCTCACGTCCTAAACAATCGTAAATGTTAATGTTTACAATGTTTTCACCATCAATGTTAATAATTTCACTCGATGGATTTGGATAAATTGAGTACTTATTGATGTTTTCTGTTTCAACGCTTGCTCCTGGAATTACAGTAATTATTACTTCGTCGGAAGCAATACATCCATTAGAACCTGTTACAGTAACCGAGATGCTATTAATTCCCATTTCAAGGTCTGAAGCATTAACAACAATATAATCAGTTGTAGCACCAGTCGACCATAAATATTCTGTGTGACCTAGTTGAGTTCCAAAAATCAGAACTTGATCTTCATCAACAATCATATCTTCGCCAAGATCTACATCAGGGCTGGGTTGTATCGAAAGTGTCATTTCATCTGAGTTTGAACAGCCATTAATATCGGTGATTGTGCATGAATATACTCCAGCTGTATCAATTGTGATAGTTTGAGTAGCTGCACCAGTATTCCATAAGTATGAAACTGATTCCGGTGCTGATAATTCCGCATTTAAACCATCGCAGAACTGTAAATCTTCTCCAATATTTATTGCTGGCAATTCGTTAAATAATACATAAACAGAATCGTTTCCAAAGCATCCACCCTCGTCAGTAACTGTTAGGTAATACCAATCAGTATTTGCAACTTCAATAGAAATTGTTTCTTCACTAGTACTCCATAACCATTCTACACCAATTTCTGTTGCTAAAACTTCCGTATTTCCTTGACATGATTCAATAGTGTCGTTTTCGTATAAACTAAACTCAAAGCTAGTTCCAAATTCAATCATAATATCATCAGATACTCCACAGCCATTTTCGTTTAGTAGTGTTAATGTATAAGTTCCAGTTTCGGTAACTTCTATGCTCTGAGTTGTTTCAAGTGTTGACCAAAGGTAATCCAAATCTATGACTTCGGGGCCAGTAATTAAGTAAGATGCAGCACAAGTGTAGATGTCTTCGCCCAAGTCAAATGTTTCAGGAAGCTCAACTAACTGAACATAAGTAGAATCATTACCCGAGCAAGTAGCAATGGTTACAGTTAGGTAATACCAACCTTCTTCTGTTACTTCAATTTCTTGGGTGTCTTCACCTTCACCCCATTCGTAAGTGTCTCCTAAAGGCGCTGTTAAGGTTAAGCTCGAACCTGCACATAAAAGAACTGTATCCTCAAAAGCAATTTCAACCTCGTCAAAGAATGTAATATCTGAACTAG
>JAQVGK010000543.1 GCA_028696755.1 Bacteroidales bacterium
ATTCCTGCAAGATCGAGAACACGATTTATTACAGTGTTAACAGCAGCCTCAATATTATCAGGTTTTGAATAAAATGATGGGGATGCCGGCATAATTATTCCACCTGCCAAAGTTACCAATTCCATGTTTTTGATATGGATAAGATTTAATGGTGTTTCGCGGGTAACGAGAATAAGCTTTTTTCTTTCTTTTAAAACCACATCGGCTGCTCTTGCTATCAGATTGTCGGATGTGCCGTGTGCTATTCTGCCCAAAGTACCCATACTGCATGGAATAACTATCATCACATCTGCAACAGATGAACCCGATGCGAATGGCGCGTAGAAATCTGAATTGCTGTAGGTTTTTATTCCAAAATCAGTCGAAAAATCTGATCCTGTTTCGTAAATTGCAACTTCTTTTCCTGTTTCCGAGAAAATTAAAGACAATTCAAAATCCTCTATATTTTGATGACTCGTAAGTATTTGCAATAGATTTTTTGCATAAATGGAACCAGAAGCTCCAGTTATTGCTACAACAATATTTTTCTTGGCGTGGCTCATTAAAACTCATATTTAATTGCAAGACTCATGTTGTGGTTATACTGTCCACGATTAAACCAATAGACTTGACCGCCAGCATGCTCTCTAATTGGTAATAAAGGGAATGTGTAACTAAATCTCCAATACGCAACCAAATGTTTGCTCAGGTAGTAGTTAATTCCAATATGATTTGCAATTTCATATTTTCTGAATGGTCTTCCTTCGACAGGAATAATACCAGTACCATTATCTTCAGTTCCTTTAATTAAATACGATCCCGAAAATCCAAATTCAAGAAGCAAATCAGACTTAAATTTATGCTCAAATAATCCTGGGATTTCGATTTTTTCTAGTTTGTAATTAAACATGAATGGGACTTCGATATAATCCAAATTCATCGCATAAAAGAAAACGACATGACCGTAATCGTTTTTTTGAACTTCTTTACTACCTTTTCGTTTGTATTCTATTCCGGCCGAAGCTCCCCAATTGTTGTTAAAAGTGTTTCGAACATAAACTCCACCAAGAGGTGATATTTTGTGATAACCACCAAAATTATCGCCGTCAACCTGTGAGATTGTTGTTCCGGCAGTAATACCCCCGTAAAACGACTGCCCCGAGACGAGGCAGGCATTTAACAGGAATAATATTGTAATGAGAATATTTTTCATTATTCGGATAAATGAGAAATTTCGGCCTGAATAATTTCCTTGGTGTCGTCGTCGTAAATAAAGGCAACAACCGAGCAGTTTGAAATGTTCCAGTCGGGTTTTACTTTTAATGTGTATGATTTTTCGATAATATCACCAATATTACTTTCGTTGGTATTAGCCTTTACAATTTCACCAAAATTACCATTAAAACCGCCTCTTAGAACGTGGTTGTGTTCATAATCCTCAATTTTATCAGGACTGGCATCGTAATCGGTTTGCCATTCGATAATATGATCTTCGATTACAAAAACGATTAATCCAAGTTTCCGTCCGTTTTTAATATTTGTAGTTACAGAAATATCTGTCGAAATTAGGCTATCGGTTTCCGAAAATGAAGACTCGATGCCAACAAGATATTCGGGGTAGGATGAGATAACTTTTGCGATTTCAGTGGACCAAGAAGTATGATTAAGGAATTTGTCTGCTGATAAATTATTTACTAATCCTGTTGGAAGAGCTAATTCACCATAAAAACCAATTTCGGCATCTCTACCTCCTAAAAAATCTCCAATATCTGTTCGGAAATCATAGTGGAATGGCAAAGCGGTATCTGTAGTTGTAACTCTGGCAAAAGAAGTACAATGAATAGCAATTGGGATAATTGCATCATTATATGTTCCAATAAGACTCTCAATAGTTTCGTGAGCTCTTGGACAATTTCCACATTTATGACCTGTAAAGTCGTAAATAATTATCTTTCTTCCATTCCAAACGACTTCATCGCTATCCTTATAGGGCTCTTCGATTTTATCACAAGCTTGCAACGCTGCAAGAGCTAGTATGAGTATGGTTAAATATTTACTTTTCATTTTTCTAGAGTTTAAAATGTTGATGAAATTGACAATGATATACCGTTTGCTGCAGGAACATTTCTACACACACCTCCAACACACATAACGCCCTCACGGGTTCTACCATAAGAAATTTGAATACGACTTGAACCATGGATGTGCCCAAATCCTATATTATAATAATGAAATCTTTTTTCAGGCACTGTATTTCCGTAATTCCAATTATCGATAATCGTAAAGAACCAACCTGGAATTGTTAATTCTACCAAACCTAAGCCCCAATTTCCATCGTCTTGTTTTGTAAACATGTTCTGAAACTCAGTTCTTATTGCAATTTCTCCAGTTATTTTATATGTAATATCAGCAATTGCGATGTTTGCTTTAACATTTTCGTGCCCAGCAACACCTCTTAGCTTGTTAAAATTATAGAAAACATTAAAATATGATAAATTGGTGTATAATTTTTTATTCCATTTTTTCGAAATCTCAAAATTAAAGTCTTGATAAAACAACTCATCACCAATAGAGAAGAAGGTTGTATTATAGCCGTATGTGCCTCTGGCTCCAATGGGAGTAGTGTCATTAATCTGAGTTTTTTCGATGTCGGTTACTCTTGAGAAATTGGCAGAAAGTGTTGTTCCGTATTTGCCACCAAGTAATGTTTCTTTTTTAATTTTATATGTTATCTCGGCTTTAATCCCAAATTCACTGTTTGGTTGACTTGCATATGGATAAAATGCAGGCAAAGAATATACATTGTTCTTTGAAATTTCAGGAAGTAGGTTCATCGTTAAATCAGTTAGCGACGCGTCTCTATTAGACCTCAAAGACATA
>JAQVGK010000544.1 GCA_028696755.1 Bacteroidales bacterium
GTTCGGTAGTTTTGTCAATATTGAAACCACAAAATTTTTTACAATCAAAAGGCTCAATAAATGGAGATGCGGATGTTTTCCTATAATTTATATTGCATAAAATTACCACTATGCCTATCAAACACCATGCCTAAATTCTTTGTTTTTCGCCTCCCTATGTTGACTTTAGTAATTATAAAAGACAAATAGCAAGGAAAGGAAACAAAGACAGTAGCCATTTGATATTTCTGGTTACTGTCTTTGTTATATTTTTATATTAACTGTTTTTATATCAATTTCTTTTATCATAGAATTATTTAGTTTTGAAATTTTGAAATTGAATTGGGCAATTTTAAGAAACTGTGATAAATTGAGTAAACTTCGCTAAAGATTGTGAATACTCATTTTACTCAACTGATGAACTGAGTAATACTCAACTTGAAATGATTTTAGGCGATGTTTGGCGATACTTTGACATTATTACCTTTTGAATAGGAAAAGGCTCCAAAACCCTTATAATCACTAGAAAATACAGTGTTTATAAGGCTTTTGGAGCCTTAAAAATATCCTTATTTAGTTTGTTAGAAAACTTCGCTTAGTTACCCATCTGCTTTGCAAAGTATTTTCAACTTTCCTTTATTTATGGGCTTTTCAGCCATTACATAAATTGATTTACGCAACTTTGACGCAACTTTGCAGTAGATTACATTTTGCATTTTAATTTTTTCTTACACAATTCTTATTTTACGCAACTCTCTATTCAAAGAAATTTCCAGCTTTATTTACGTTTTTTTGAACTGTGTCATCAAGTACATGTGTGTATGATACTGTCGTGCTGTAATTAGCGTGACCCATAATGCTCTGTACGAACAACGGATCTAAACCTTTTTCAAAACATCTTGTAGCAAAAGTATGGCGAAATGCATGTGGATGTAAATGCGTAAATGTTTCTGGCTTTCTTCCCTCGGCAGATGCCTTATATATCTCTTTTAAATTGATATTTTGTACTACTTTGTTAATATCATGCACAATAACATATCTTGTTACTGGTGAACCTACAGTAGATGTAAAGACTAAATCGCCATGCTCTGGCTTGCATCTCCATCTATCGCCCATCTTTTTTCGATACATCTCCTGTTTTTTCTTCCAGGACTTTAAAAGTTCTTCTGTTTCTCCAAAAAATGGAATAGTTCTATATGCTTTGGTCGTTTTAGGTGTTGTTAATTCTTCGACTTTTTTACCATCGTAATATGCAGTTGACATTGAACGCCTGATATAAATTTCTCTATCAGAAAAATTAATGTCTTGCCACTGCAAGCCGGAAAACTCCCCAATTCGCATACCTGTTAATAACAAGATTGCATATACCTCATAATAATATGTTCCCTTTACTTCACCCAAAAACAAATCTTGTTCATCGTGCGTCATAACCCTTCGTTCTGACTGCGTTTGATTAGTTTTAATAATGATGCCGACACATGGATTTGATGAAATGATGTGATTGACAATCGCAATGTCAAGGCACTCTCTCACAACTCCTACTGCTTCTCTGACTGTTCGCTCTGCATAATCCTTATCACAAAGTTCATTGGCAGCAGTTTGAATGTTGATTTGCGTCACATCTTCAAGTTTCTTATCCCCTAAAATTTTGATAATCGTATTTCTCGCTTTACGATCGTATGATCTTCTGCTCGAATCGCTTTTTAAAGTAGGTGATTTACACTTTTCAAACCACTCAGCGTACCATTCGGCAAGGGTAACATTTGGACGATAATTCTTTTCGTCTCGAAGTAATCTTGCTTTTTCAATCTCAAACTCTTTTTTCAACTCCGAAAGTTTTAAATTGTAGATGTCAATTTTTATGCCGTTGACTACGGCTCTAGCCTCGTATCTACCATCTTTACGCTGGCTGAAGCCTTTTCCTAAATCTTTGCCTGTTAAATCTCTTCCCATAATTATTCTCCTTTATAATCGAAAATAATTACAGCCAACTTAACCTACACTCATTATACCTAATTTACGCAAAATTTCAATGCAAAATTCATTAGTGAACTTTCCATGTCTATTATTCCACTTTAGTTGTCCTTTTCTTTCTGGCTGGCTTTACTGGTTCAAACTTGTAAAAATAATCATTGCACTTATCAATCCATTCTTGATTTGGTTTCACAAAATCCAATTGACCAAATTCACATTTGAACACCCCAACACATTCGATAAAGGCTTTCTTCATCGGTTCAAATGTCGTAATTAAAGTAATAATTTCATCATATCTGTTATCTGTGATTTCACTACATTTTAACAATATTTCATTTTTTGTTTCGTTATTAAATACAAACTCGTTAGCCAATACAAAATTCTTATAACCAGCAAAAGCTCCATCCTTAATAAAAATTGCCCTATAACAAATCATATCCTTCTTTTTTCCTTCCTGACTAAATAAAAAAGCAACTAAAATCAAGAGATAAACACCAAAGTAGTGTCCATCATCTTTTTTTAATTGCTCTGCTGTATGTGCGATTCGACATTGCACCTTTATATTTGATTTATTATTGCTTTCTATCCTTTAATGATACCACATATTATTTAGCCGTCAACAATTATAATGAAATTCAAGTTGTGTTTTCTGTTTTTTGTTTATAGTGAACAAAAGGACACCGCCGAAGCGATGCCCCCAAATTCAACTTATCTCGTCTAGTTGTCCGCACATTTGGAACTTAGACGTTAATTCCCCTCGCCCAAATGCAGCAACTCTTGCATCCTCTACTCCATATGCCCTGATGTACATTGTTCCTGAATTGCCATACTCATTCGTCATACGAACTCCATCTGTTGGCGCATAAATTGATACTTCCTTGTTATCTGGAATACTTACCATCTGT
>JAQVGK010000047.1 GCA_028696755.1 Bacteroidales bacterium
TGGGCGCATTTTTACAATTTCTGGAACTGGCTGGCCTTCGCAAACATCTTTGCCAAGAGCTTTAGCTACAATATTAGGATTTAACTCACCATCGCGTGGTAATGTTCCATCCAAACGGCCCATAATTTTTATTCCCTCGTTAAAGAAACCACGAAGTTCTTTTTCAACCAATGGATAACCATCCTCTAGAACAAGAATGCTTTCACATTCATTTCTGAGTTTGGTTAAATGATTTTCAGGAATTGGATATTGTGAGATTTTCACAACAGGATGAGGACAGTTTCCATCAAAATTTTCCATCAAATAATTATATCCGATACCACAAGCAACGATTCCAAATTTTTTATCGGCACCATCAATATATTTGTTGTATTTCGACTCGTTAGATGCAGCTTTTATTGCTGTTTGCATCTCAAGCAATTTCTTGTAGTTGCGTCTGGCTATTGCAGGTAACAGGACAAACTGTCTTGGGTCTTTAGGTAATGAACCTGCCAATTGATTTTTCTTATCGTATGTTTCAACTCCTGCCCTCGAGTGAGCTAATCTAGTGGTTAATCTTAACAAAACAGGCACATTATATTTTTCAGAAATCTCAAAACCAGTATAAGCCATTTCGTATGCTTCTTGCTGATTCGATGGTTCAAGAATTGGAATAAGTGCAAAATCACCGTAAAATCTTGAATCCTGCTCATTTTGAGATGAGTGCATTGATGGATCGTCGGCAGCAACAACAATCAGTCCACCATTTACACCAGTAACAGCAGCATTAACAAATGCGTCAGCTGCAACATTTAAACCTACGTGTTTCATCTGAGCCATTGCTCTCTTTCCTGCATACGACATCCCAATAGCAGCTTCCATTGCAGTTTTTTCGTTTGCCGACCAAGTGCAGTGAATTCCTTTTTGTGCAGCTTCTTTAGAGTGCTGGACATATTCCATAATTTCGGTAGAAGGCGTTCCCGGATAAGCATAAAATCCAGATATTCCTCCATCAATCGCTCCCTGAGCAATGGCTTCGTCGCCTAATAAAAGTAACTTTTGCATATCTATTTTTTGTTTGTTTTATTTGCATTTTAAGTGGACGAAAATAATAATAATTCCTGAATTTATAAAACTATTAAAGCTCAATTTGACAAATTAAGCTGTAAAACATACAGTATTTAAGCAAGATTTATATCAATGGCTTAAGTAGATTTTTTTTATTTGCACACTAAGTTTACTCAACACAATTTGCTGAAAGAATTGTATGACTAGCTATACCTTCCTGAAATAAATAAAAATAGCCAAATGCGGAGACCTTGTTAGTCAATCTTTTTCAGCTCTTTTGAAGCTTGTTCATGTCCTTGATTTGCAGCTTTAGTCATCCATTCTTTTGCCTTAAGATTGTCTTTTTGAAAGCCGACTCCATTCTTATAACATTTTGCTAAATTATACTGAGCATCGGCATTGCCTTGTTCGGCTGCGATAGTAAACCATGTTGTGGCTTTTTTAAGGTCTTTCTCAACACCAGTACCTTCCAGATAATAAGTCCCGAGCAAATTTTGAGATGGTGCATATCCAGCTTGAGCAGCCTCAAAGAGGAGCTCTGCCGACCTCCTCATATTCAATTTTACACCTTGACCTTTCGAATTACAAACTGCCAAATTATGCAAAGCTTCGGGCATCTTTGTAAGTGCAGCTTTATTGTACATCTCAACAGCTTTGCGATAATCTGTTTTTACACCATAACCATAATAATAACAGTTTCCCAAATTGTTTTGAGCTTTCGTATTTAATGCCCCTGCTGCCTTCGAGTACCATTCAAAAGCTTTGTCATAATTTTGTGTGGTTCCAATTCCTTTTTCGTAATATTCACCAACTTTATTTTGAGCATCTATATTACCTTGTTCGGCCGCTTTTAAATACCACTCAAATGCTTTGGAGTTACTTTGATTAACGCCATCTCCTACCTCGTAACAATTCGCTAAATAAAATTGAGCATCTTTATCCCCATTTTCGGCAATAGATGTGTATAATTCAACAGCTTTAGCCGGATTTTGAGCAACACCCTTGCCATATCTATAAGCGTAAGCCAGTTCAGATTGTGCATTTACATGACCATTTTCAGCAGCATAAGTAAAATACTCAACTGCTTTTGCTTCATTCTTTAATATTCCATTTCCGTCATTATAACAGCGAGCTAAATAATAAAATGACTCGATATCATTCTTGTTTTCAATAGCTTTTTTCAACCATTTTACGGCTTGTTTCCCATCCGAAAGAGTTCCTTTTCCATTATAATAACAGTATCCCAGAACTCCATAAGCCTTGTCGAATCCTTGCTCGGCAGCCTTTTCCGACCATTGTAATGCTTTAGAATAGCTTTGCTTTGTTCCGGTTCCGTTAAAATAGCATTGTCCAAGATAATATTGGGCAAAAGCATTACCACCTTTAGCCCCAGCCGTTAGCAATTTAAACGCTGCTTTTAAATCTTTTTCCACATTAGTGCCAGTAAGGTAATAAAACCCAAGTTGACCTTGTGCCTCGGCACTGCCCTGTTCCACTTTTTCTTTAAGAGTTTCAATGTCGGTTTCAACAACTTCTTGGGAAAACAAAATAAATGTAAAACTCATAATTGCGATTAGTAGTAGTAACTTTTTCATAATAATGTTAATTTAATATGAACATATTGCATTTGGTTGATTATTATTTGCAAATTTATGAAAATAAATGGTTATTTGGATTAAAAACATAAAAATAATCAAAACGAGAGGTAATTTCTTTAAAAATCCAAATTTGAGTTAAGTTGTCGAATAAAATTATCAAAACCAAGACCTAATTTGAAACAACATTTGCAACCCTTGTTCAAAATAATTAGTTTGATAGATGTAGGAAAAAAAACAAAAATAAGTGTTGGTTAATAAAACAATGATTTTTTAACTTTGTTTTGTATGGAAATTTTGTATTTTTGTATTTTTGGGAAAATTAGTAATTTGTGAATTTATGAAGAAATATAACTTAATCCTGAGTGGGCTAATGATTTTGTTGTTAGCATTTATGCTCAGCACCCCTGTTAATGCAGCAAATAAGGAGCAAAAAAAGCAATGGAAAGAAGCTGAAGAACTAATTACAAATGACGAATTCAGCGATGCGCTAAAAATATATCTGGATCTTTTTAAAACTGATCCTCAAAACTTTCACTTTGCTTACAAGATAGGATATTGCTACGTGAGCGGGGAGTCTAACCAAGACATAAATGCTTGTATTGATTTTCTTAAAATGGCTTGCGAAAATACAACTCCTAAATTTAAAAATTCATTTTCGGAAAAGAAAGCTCCAGTTTTCTCTTGGTATTACCTTGGTGTAGCATACCGATTAAACAAAGAATACGACAAAGCTATTGACTGTTTCAAAACATTTCAGCAATCAGCCTCGAAAAAAGATGGCAAGATTATCGACCCTGTATTTATTGATCGAGAAATTCAAAGTTGTAAAGATGCTAAAGAATCGTTTGATCGTGAGCGAATGACTGTTGAGCAAATTTTAGTTAAAGATTTGAAAGACCCAAATGTTAGATGCCCAATTTTAGCATATACAGCAAACAGATTAATCTTTACCAACGGAAAATACAACATTTTCCCTCCAGATATAAACTGGGAAAAAGATTACAGTGATGGGCCATTCGACAAAGTTTTCAAAGCCAAACGTGATGATGACGGCACAGCCTTTCACACTCCAGAGGCTATTGGTAAAGACTTACAAATTGCATATCCATACATTCCGGTTACTGCAACCGCAGACGGCTCTGAGTTATATCTTATTGTTGACAAAAACGACAATGGCGATATTTATATGAGTAAGTTTGAAAACGGGAAATATCAACCAGCAAAAAAAGTAAAAGGTCTTAATACTCGTAAATGGGAATCTCATGCATCTATTACTGCCGATGGAAAAAGAATGTACTTTACCAGTATGCGTAAAGGTGGTATCGGTGGACTAGATATTTGGTATAGCGATCGCGACGATGAAGGTAAATGGCAAAAACCGGTAAATATGGGCTCAACAATTAATACAGAGTTCCATGAAGAAATGCCATATGTTATTAGAAACGGAAATGCAATTTATTTTAGCTCTGAAGGCCATGTTAATGTCGGAGGATTCGATGTATTTTATTCTAATTACGATGAACAAAGTAAATCGTGGACAAAGCCACAAAATCTAGGCTATCCTTTTTCTACAGCCGGCAATGATATGGGATATATTGTTGAAAATACTCCTGTTTTTGCATTCTGCCCAGTAAATGATAATAAAAGACGTGAAGGAGTTGGAGAATGTGATTGTATTAGCTTACTTGATGAAGAGGCTCCACAACTTGCAACAATTATTGGATTGATCGAGCTTGATCCAGATAATGAAGACATTTTAATGCAGACAAGAGTTAAACTTGTTGACAAAACAACTGGTCAGGAAGTTCAGGATGTTAATGTTGACGAGGATGGAAATTATAAACTTGTTGATGTTAAATCTGGTTCCTATGATATTGTAGCTTACATCCCAAATCGTGATTTGATGTCAATCAGCATCAATGTTCCACTTAACGAAGAGTGGGATATTACTGGTCAAAATATGAAAATTAATATTGATGATATTATTGCTGCAAACAATCAGAATGATGTTAACAATCAAACATTTGATGAACCAGTTTATTGCGAAAACATTTTCTTCGACTTTGACAAACACGATATTAAGCCAGAGTTCTATGCTAACTTAAATGGCTTGGCTGAATGGCTAAAGAATAATCCAGAAACTGTAATTAAACTTGCCGGTCACACCGACCATTATGGTACAGAGCTTTATAATGTTGATTTGAGCCGTAGAAGAGCAGAAATGGTTGCTACCTACTTAATGGATAAAGGTGTATCTCAAAAACAGTTAATAGTTAAGTACGAAGGCGAAACTAACGGAATTACAATTCCAGTTGATGAAGATCACATTCGTCGCTTAAACCGTAGAGTTGTTTTCGAAATAATTGTACAAGGAGATCCTGAGATGGAAGTAAAGCCAATTATTGTTCCTGAAGAATATAGAAGAAAATAAACAAAAAATGCGGTGAAATCCACCGCATTTTTTTTATCGTTTAGTTTAAAATTCCTACTGCCAATCCAAGATCACTTTACCGCAACTTCCACTATCCATTGCTTCGAATCCTTTGATAAATTCGTCAACTTTATAACGATGAGTAATTACCGGCTTAATATTCAATCCGGCCAAAAGCATAGCTTCCATTTTGTACCATGTTTCGTACATCTCGCGACCGTAAATACCTTTGAGTTTCAATCCTTTAAAAATAATCTCGTTCCAATTTACTGGAGATGTTGATGGTAAAATTCCAAGAAGCGCAATTGATCCACCATTATACATTGCAGAAACCATTTGATTAAAAGCAATGCCATTACCCGAACACTCAAGACCAATATCAAAACCTTGCAAATTATTCTTTTCGAGAACTGTTTTCAAATCTTCCTTAAGTGGATTAACACAAAAATCAGCTCCCATTGTTCTAGCAAGCTCTAATCTATATTCGTTAGGCTCAACGGCAAATACATTACGTGCTCCAGCAAACTTTGCAATTGCTACACACATAGCTCCAATAGGACCGCCAGCACCAGTAATAATCACATCCTCACCTAAAAGATTGAAAGATAAAGCCGTATGAGTTGCATTTCCATAAGGATCCATTATTGAACAAAGCTCATCTTCAATTTTTTCATTAATTCTAACAACATTTGTGGCAGGAAGAGAAAGATACTCGGCAAAACATCCATCGCGATGCACGCCAACACCATAAGTATTTTCGCAAATATGTGCCCAACCCCGTCGACAGTTACGACAAACTCCACACGCGATATGTCCTTCTCCTGTAACTCGCTCACCGATTGTAAACATATTTTTTACGTTTGCACCTAGTTCGGCAATTTCACCAACATATTCATGTCCAATCGTCATCGGGGTTTTAATGGTTTTTTGCGACCACTCATCCCATCGGTAAATGTGCAAATCGGTTCCGCAAATAGCAGTTTTCCTAATTTTTATCAACACGTCATCAGGTCCGATTGTTGGAACCGGAACATCCTGCATCCATAATCCACGTTCAGCTTTGGCTTTTACTAATGCTTTCATTTTTATAATTTTTCCCAAAAGTAATAATTAAATTAACTAATGATTATGACTTTTGTTAATTATTTATCAGAACGAAAATTATTTTCTTTTCTGATCACATTATTTGTCTTCGTCGTAGATAATAAAATAACAAATCATTAAGATTACAATTATACAAGCTAAAATCTATACTTGATAAGATCATTGTTATTAAAACAATGATCGAAATTTACATAACAACGATTAACCACCAGCCAAAAGATGTAGTATCATAACAATATCACCATCCTTTACCAATGTGTTTGGATAATCCTCTTTCTCAACAAAAATATCATTTACTCTAACGATTATTTTTGAAAAAGTAAATTTTTTCAATTCCATTATTTCAGATACAGTCATAGTATCACATTCGAACTCTTCGGGACGATTATTCAAAGTTATTTTCATGATGATTTATGATTTTAGTTATCTGATTTTCATTTTTGCCTAATAAAATCTCAAGAACTGCATTTGCCTGCATATTAGCAACAATCCCAACACGTGGTGCTAAAGGCGGATTATCCTCACCTATTTCGTTCATTCCATCTCCACAAATAATGAAGTTTCCAAATTGCTTGTCGTGTAGCAGATTACTTGCTCCCCAACCGGCCATACCAATTCCCATAACGAGGATTTTATCAGCAAAATTATTCGAAACTGCTTTCATAATCATTTCTTTTGATTCGGTTTTATCAAAAGCTTCCACAATCACATCACATTCGCTAAACAATTCAGCACATTTCGACTCGTCAAGAAATTCATTGTGCGCTTCTATTATTGTCTCAGGATTAATCCTGCTTAAGTTTTGTTTTAATGTTTCAGCTTTCGCTTGTCCAATCTGGTCGTAAAAATAATATTGCCTGTTTAAATTCGATTCCTCAATTATATCGAAATCTGCAATAATAAGTTTGCCAACTCCTACCCTAGCAAGAGCTACCGCACAATTCGACCCTAATCCACCACAACCAGCAATACCAACAGTTTTTGTTTTCAGTATTTTCTTAATCTCTTCAAAATTCATAAAAGCAATTTAAAAAAAGCCCTTTTTACAGGGCTTTATAAATTATTGTAAAGGTGTAATTACTTCGATTAATTCTGGCAAGTCCATTCCAATTTCTTTTAGATGCTCTATTTTTGGAACTCCATTATTAGTCCAGCCTCTTCTTTCGTAAACAGCATCAAGAAGTTTTTCGTATTGTGACTCTCTGTACTTGCGAAGCTCAGCCATTTTCTCGGTTGTTGATTTGCCTTCGGGATCATAGCCAATAATTTCCTTCAATTGTTTATCGTAACGTTCTGCTCTTGATTCATATTCTTCAACAGTTACTGGTCCACAAGCTCTGTATGGTTGTGCATCATGCTGACGCAAACCGTAGCCACGACGAATATTGAATATTCTCTGGAAATTGTACACTCTTTCCGACATTCGGATTAATCCGTCTTCGGTAAGTGGATCACCTGTAACACCTTCGTAAACTTGTAGATAATTGCGGACGTGTTTTGGAATCTTATGTGGTTCTTTCTCCATTTTGTTATCGGCAGGAGTTACGTCATTCCACACGATTTTACATAATCCCTGTAATCCAAACCAAGTTCTAAACATTGGGAACCAGTGCAATGCCTCAGCTTTATTATCAAAAGTTGGAATCATATTGTTTACCATGTCGAGGAAAATCAACCAAGCCTCGTCGTGCTGTGGACCTTTGTTGGTCATTGCATAACCACCTTGCTGAGCAAGCGATTCTTTTGATACATATTGAGAATACTCAAGTCCTTTGTTTTCCATTCCAATATCCTGAAGGAATTTTGGATCTGCACCGTATTTCTCAACAAATAGCTTTTTCATCTGACGCACACCAGTTCCAGCAATTTTTCCAAATCCTTCGCCTCTAGCGCATTGGTGAAGAACTTCGTGAGCAGCATCAGCATTACCGAAATTTAACTCCAAGCCACCAGTAATTTCTTTGTTGATTACGCCATTCTCATAACATTCCATAATAAATGCCATGATGGTTCCCCAAGTAATTGTACAAACACCATAAGTGTCGCAATAGAAATTAGCCTCAATAATATCGCGATAGTCAAATATCCCCATGTTTGAACCTAATCCAGCTGCTGTTTCGTACTCTGGGCCATCAACAATCACTTTTGTTCCTTTGTAAGGACCAGTTCTTAACTCAAAATTATCAACTCCCTTGGCGCATTGCATAGCACACCCAATCCAGCAACCATCGTTAATTCCTAAAGTAAACCATTTGTCGCGCAAAAAGTCGGAGTGAATTTTATAAGCATCCTTATGCGAACCAAATTTAAAGTTATGTGTTGGCAGCAAATCGTAATCACTCATCACATTAACGATGTTTGCAGTACCTTTTTTCTTCATTTGGTTTTGTTTATCGTCAAGATCACGCATTTCTCCTGCATAGTCGCGACCAACAGTCATAATCTTCTCAAGATTTGCAACATTGTTGAGATTTCCCTGAACTCCAGGAATGCGAGCAACAATAGCCTTAATCTTTTTATTGCGAAAAACTGTTCCAATACCACCACGTCCTGCTTGTTTTAGACGAACCATTTTACGCTTATTATCCCAGAAAGTGAAGTTAAGCATTCCTATTAATGAATGCTCTGCTGCAGCACCTGCCGAAACAATACCGATATTCTTTGCATCTTTTTCGTCTTCAGCAAAAACCTCAGTTAACTCTTCGCCCAAAAGATGAGAATCAACAGCATAACCTGGATCTTCGAATATTTCAACTTTGTGATTTACTCCGTCAATAAAAACAATCACGTCCTTATCTGATTTACCCTGAAGCTCAAGTGCATCAAAACCCGAAAACTTCATAAACGGACCAAAAAATCCTCCTACATTCGAGTCCATAACCGAATCGGTCTGTGGGGATAAAGACACAACCAATGATTTTCCAGCACCCGAATATTGGGTAATACCACCTAAAGGCCCAGGCGAAATAATAATTTCATTCTCAGGATCATCCCATTTAGTTGTAGGTGTTGTAGCATCCCAAAGTAATCTGAGGCCAAAACCTTTACCTCCGATAAACTTCTCTTTCATTTGCTTAGATACTGGCTTTTCTTTTATTTCGCCAGTTCCAACATTAATGTACAAAGTACGGTTGTTGTAACCTCTTTCGATTGGATGCCATTCGTAGGTCCAGCTTGCCAGGAGCTTTTGTCTTTCTTTTAGTTCTGATAAGTTGTGTGACATATTTTTCTGTTTTTCTGTTTTTCTTCTGCTTATTAATGTGTAATTACACATCTGCACAAAACTAATTTATTTTTAATTCAAAATCAAGGATATTTGTCAGAAAAAATTTATGTTAAATAATCTGTGCGACTTGCAAAATCATGCAAATCGGGTTTTTGAGAATCTGAATTGGTTTAGTTATATTTGCAACAAAATCTATTTATGAATAAGCCTGACCTAATAATAATTGGTGCTGGAGCATCTGGTTTAACTGCTGCAATTAGCGCAGCCGAGTATGGCAACAATGTTCTCGTGATCGAAAAAATGAGTAGTTATGGGCGAAAAATCCTAATAACTGGTAAAGGACGTTGCAATATAACCAACTCGGCCGAAATTAAAGAGTTTTTGGCTCAGGTTTATCCAGATGGGAGATTTCTCTACTCTGCATTTAAAGCATTTTATAATGACGATATAATTAATTTACTCGAAAACTGTGGAGTTGAAACAATGCTCGAAAGAGGAGGCAGATACTTCCCAAAATCGGAGAAAGCTTCGGATGTTGCAGATGCGCTGTACAAAAAAGCTAAAACGCTTGGGGTTGAGTTTTTATTTAACACAACCGTAACATCAATAAATTGCAACGACAATGCAGTCGAATCAGTTTCCTTCATAAGGAATAATAAAGATGATGTTATTGAAACCGAAAAAGTTATAATTTGCGCTGGGGGGAAATCTTACCCTGGAACAGGCTCAACTGGAGATGGGTACCGATTAGCTTCAGAAGCTGGACATAAAATTGCAAAACTATTCCCATCTCTTGTGCCATTAGTTGCAAAAGAGGACTTTGGTGAACGCATGCAAGGTCTAACTCTGAAAAACATCAATGCCAGCATTTTTATAAATGATAAAAAAGTTAACGAAGAATTTGGCGACCTTATGTTTGCTCATTATGGTCTGTCAGGCCCAGTAATCTTAACATTGAGTCGAAAAGTTGTAATTGCTTTAGAGAATAAAGAAAAAGTAAAACTCTCGATTGACTTTAAACCTGCTTTGGATTATGAAAAACTAGATACAAGAATTCAGAGAGACTTAAACGAACATGGTAAAATGAGGGTTAGTAATTTGTTTAAACTCTGGCTACCTCAAAAAGCAATACCAGTTTTTATAGAAGAGTTAAATATTGACGAAGAAAAACCTGCAAATCAAATTTCGGGGAAGGAACGCAAAGCTATTGTTAACTTACTTAAAAGCTTGAATTTTACAATTGTCGGTCATCGTGGGTTTAAAGAAGCAGTAGTGACTGCCGGCGGAGTAGAATTGAACGAAGTAAATCCCAAAACTATGGAATCAAAAATTAAAACAGGGCTTTATTTTGCTGGAGAAGTTTTAAATCTCGATGCTAATACTGGAGGTTATAATCTGCAAATTGCTTTTTCGACTGGCTGGCTTGCAGGAATGGGGATGTAATTTCGGGTTGCGGGTTTCGGGTTTCGAGTTTTTGCTTACGCGACTCAGTTTAAAAATTTGCATCGCAAATTTTTAAACTCGAAACCCGAAACCCGAAACCCGAAACTATCTAACTATCTTAACCCTAACCCCACCCATTACAGCTATGCCTGGTGCAGGAACGTTGGCGATGTCGAAATACTGCGAATTTGTAAGATTTTGTCCGCTAAGATAAATTTCGAATTTTTTGAAACTCGCCGTAAGTTTAAGATTTAATAAAATTGTAAAAGGATACTCGCGACTATCAGCAAAAGTGTTTGTGTTATAGTCAAAGAACAAATATTCGCCATTTCGTTTAAATGCATTAAGAGACCATGCTGCGCTTACATTTTTATAAATAGTATGTCCAGCATTAAAAATAAATTTATGACTAAGATGATCGAGAGTGTATTTAGACTCGAGCCCAGCCGCAGTTTTATCTTGATAAACATAAGAATAGATAATGCTTAACTCCTTAATAAACGAATTAGTTTTAAAATCGCGAAATGCAGCAATCAATTCAACTCCATAAGTATCAAGATTTGTAAGGTTTTCGGTTTTCCATTTTGAATTAGCATCTTCCCTAACCCAAGCAATAATGTTTGTACCGTATCGCTTGTAAAGATTAAAATTTAAGTAAGATTTTTTTAAAACATAAAACTTTGTACCTGTTTCGATACTGATTGCATGTTCGGGAACTAAATCGGGATTACCATCATTCGATGGGCCTTTGTAATATAGTTCGGTAAATGTTGGTAATCGCAAAGCTTTATTAATCCCAGCCTTTATTACAATGTTCTCGCTAATTTTAAATCCAGCATCTACACCATAATAAAAATTAAGACCATATTTTGGATTGTAATAAGCCATTGCACCAGCATTTAATAAAATACGCTTACCAAAATATCCATGCTCTGCGAAAATAGTAACATTCTGTCTATCGTCGGCATTAGTGTATAAACTTGTACCAACCTCATCGCGCACCAAGCCAAGAACACTCGAGAATATTTGTTCTATACGATACTCTGCTCCAATTGCAGATTTACCACCAACCCAATCTTTTTCCAAATTAAAACCTGTTCCGGCAATTCCAGTTAGATGATTATTGTGTTTTTGATACCAAGTAATCGTATCGCCTGTAGATGAGTTTATCCATAATGATCCGCTGTGTGTGTAATAGTCGGATGATTCTCGAAACAATTGAAACTCATCTTTTAAAAATCTGCTATAAATTTTATATTCCCACTTGATGTCGGTGCCACCACTAAATTTTAATGCAGCAAAACCACTCTGAATTTTCTCGAATTGGTTGATGTACTGTGGTGAATAAAAACTATACGCCCCAAATGCCTTATTAATAAAACCAGCCATTGTTTTAA
>JAQVGK010000545.1 GCA_028696755.1 Bacteroidales bacterium
AAACTCGATTCAGCTTTTTCGCAAAGAATTACTTTTTGTTCATAATTGGCATTTCTCTCTTCTTTTAGCTTCTCGAAATGATCCTGATAATTCTGTCTTATTTTTTTGCTGGTAATAGAGAATCTATCCCAGATTTCTTCTCTTTTGTCAGTTGGAACAGGACCAAGTTCTTTCCACAAATCGTGATATTCTTGCAATTGTTTATATGCAGCAACAACATCGGTCATTAATAACAATTCTTCAGCTTTTTCGCAAAGCTCAACTTTTTGTTCGAGATTGCGCTTAAAATCTAAATCTCTAAGTTCATTGTTAATCTTAACAAGATCGTAAAATCTTTCAATCTGTAATTGATAGCTTTTCCATAGATTATTTGCTTCGGTATTTGGCACAGGACCTATTGTGAGCCATTCTTGCTGCAAGGATTTAAACTCGGCAAATGTTTTATTTAATGGATTCTCGCTGTTGGCCAGACCTTTTATTTTTTCAATTATCTCTTCTTTAAGTTTAAGATTATTTAGCTTTTCGGCTTCGAGCAATTGGTTTAATTCAGCTTTCTTTTTACGATAGTCGGCCATTAACTCTTTAAGATACTCTTCTCGTGCATCTTTAGGAAGCTCTACTTCGATATCATCACCAGTGTTTTCCTTAATCTCTGCTTTAAGTCTGTCTTGCTCATTCTTAAGATTCTTATAAAACTGATTTTTTAGACTTTCGATTGCCTTGCGCGATTCTTCAACATTGGTTTCGTGAATCAAAAAGCGTAGTTTTTCGATGATATCATCGTTGTTCAGACCAGAAAAATCAGTTGAAGAATGTTCAGTGCTTTCTTCTGCGTCGGCTTCGCCCAGTATAGCTTCATGTTCTTCAATTTCATTT
The DNA here is from genome assembly GCA_028696755.1 of Bacteroidales bacterium. The sequence goes on from JAQVGK010000545.1 coordinate 877, forward strand.
GCAGAAATAAAAACATCCTCGGTGGTTTCTACCAATTTAGCTTCAGCCATAACCTCAGCAACAGGTTCTTTTATTTCGTCTTCCCCAATTTCGGGTAATATTTCCTGTGCAACATTATTTTCAGTCACGGTTTCTGCTTCTATCGGTAAATTTTCACCAATAATTTCATTCTGAACACTATTTTCAGCCCCAATTTCCAAGTTATTTAACTTGTTTTCCATTTCGGTACTCATGCTAAGTCTCTGATCTTTAATTAGTTAACTATTAAAACGATACATTATTTAAAACTTACGAAGGTATATTTTAAATGTTTTACAAGCAAATTTTTATCAGTTTTTCTATCGTCATTCATTTTTCGCTTGATATTCTGTGTATTTTGATGACAAACCATCAAATACAAATTCTTTTGGTAGCAGACGCAAGTTTGAGTATTTTTGTTGCTGCAAAATTTATTAAAATGCGAATTGATATAATTACTGTTTTGCCCGAAATGGTCGCTGCACCTCTGGGAATGTCGATTGTAAAACGGGCTGTCGAAAAAAATATTGCCGAAATTGTTATTCACGATTTGCGCGATTACGGTTTGGGAAAGCATCATCAGGTGGATGACTACCCATTTGGGGGAGAAGCTGGAATGGTAATTATGATCGAACCGGTTTTTAATCTTATAAACAAACTTAAATCGGAGCGTAATTACGATTTGATTATTTACACTTCGCCAGATGGAAAACAGTGGAATCAAAAAACTGCAAACAGAATTAGCCTTTTAAAAAATATAATTATTCTTTGCGGACATTATAAGGGGGTTGATTATCGAATAAGAGAACATCTGATTGATGAGGAATATAGCATTGGTGATTTCGTTCTAACTGGTGGTGAATTGCCAGCTGCCATAATGTGCGATAGCATTGTTCGACTTTTGCCCGGTGCAATTGGTGATGAGCAATCCGCATTAAGCGATTCGTTTCAGGACGACTTGCTTGCACCACCTGTTTATACTCGTCCAGCCGAATTTAATGGATGGAAAGTCCCTGATGTTTTGCTGTCAGGAAATCCTGCTGTAATTGATAAATGGAAAGAAGAACAAGCTGTGGAAAGAACCGAGAGGTTAAGGCCGGATTTGGGGTAGGGTGCTTCAGTTTGACCCATCTCACTGCATCGCGCTGCGCTAGCAATGACCTGCACCGCAGTTAACTGACAGCAGGTCGTTGATAGTCCACACCTCAAGTTTTGTGGCATAATGCGTGGATGACAGGTCGAACTACACAAGCGAAATGTGAACTTGTCGCTCGCTTTGCTCACTCCAAGTTTTTTTGAACGCGAATTAATGAATTTACACGAACGGTTAAAAAAATCAACAGCGTTGATTTTTTTAACCCTAAATTCGTGTAATTCGCATAATTCGCGTTTAAAAAGTGACGAGTAACGACACAGTCGTTGCGAGTCCCCACCCAAAAAACTTTTAGGCATAATGCAAATATGAAAGGTCGATCCGCCTAAAATGCAAAGTGAACTTGTCGCTCACTGTGTTCGCTCCAAGTTTTTTTTGAACGCGAATTAGCGAATTTCACGAACCGAAGCTCAGCGCAGCTAATTATCAGAAGCCGTCTAGAAAGTCAAGCATTTGTCCTTTAGAATCGAATATTTGACTTTTGTGTCGTATAGGTATCCGAACAAAATAATGTCCGAAATGCTTTTTAGACAGCCTCAGTTTGTGTAAATTCGTAAATTCGCGTTCAGTTTCAAATGGCGTCAGCAAAAATGTAAAAGCCAATTAGGCTATACAAAAACAACCTTTATTGTGTAGAATTTTTGGAATTTGTCAAATTATTGATATTCAGCTAGTTACACACATCTGTCATTGGTAGTCCCCACCCCAAGTTTTGTGGCATAATGCGGGGATGACAGGTCGGGCTAGACAAACGCAAAGGAACTTGTCGCTCGCGATGCTCACTCCAAGTTTTTTTTGAACGCGAATTT
>JAQVGK010000546.1 GCA_028696755.1 Bacteroidales bacterium
ATGGCATTTGTTTTAGGCCAAGGTCGACGTACAATTCTTTTGTTTCGTCTCGAGGTGCGTTGGGAACGGCGTAGCCCTCATGAGCGTAGCGAATAACCTTTGTTTTGCCTTGATTTCTTTGTAACTTGTTGTTCACACCTATATTTAATTTTCATCGGTGTTCACGAGCTCACTCCGTTCGGTAGATCAAGCAAGAAAGTTAGGCAGTAAATATAAATTCTGTAGTTTATTAGTATAGTTTCCACTTTAACAGTATCCTTAAAACATTTTATATTTCACCTATATTGTGGTGTTAAATAGACTCTATTTAGAACAGTGTTGAGTTTTTCAGCAGACCCTAATTAATAACTTGTTGTCATGTCGTTATCAACACAGATTGTGTAATCAGCTATTCCTTTATTGTCTTCGTAAAGCTTATGTGTGTAATTCTGACTGACTGTAGTTATGGTTACATACTTAAGATCTGGATTAAGCCTTTTTAGATACCATAAAATAGCCTCATAATTATCGGAATGGTAAGAACCATTAAAATGGATAAATTGATAACCGTCTTTGTAGTTTTTGTAAATGAAATGTGCCATTGTAGCATCTTTTACTGCTTGTGCTTTAGGTAAATTTGGAGATGAATGCCCCATCATCATACCCATCATCTTTTTATACCCTGGCAATTCCGGGTCATAAGCAATCGGAAGTGGTGCAATCCATTGTTTTTCACCCTCAGTTAGGCTGTCGAGAGCTTCAAAACCTTGTTTGTGAACTAAACTTGCATATTTTCTCGGAATGTTTGTGGCTATAAAATCCGAACCAGTTTTCTTTGCAAGTAGCACAAGTTGTGAATAATCCGTTTCGTAATTTGGCCATAATCTCACCAAAGTGTCGAAAGCAGGTTTGTCGATTTCTGATTTTACATATCTTGTTAAATCGGCTTGATTGTCAGCCTCGAACATTTCGGCTCCTAAAGTTATTTTTCCCTTTGTGCTCAAATAATAAGCAACTTCGTATTCGAGCCAATGTGAAATGGGATTGTTATGAAATTCGCCAAACAAAATAATATCTGCATCTTCAAGTTCTTTTAGCATTTTATCAACGCTTATTGCTTTGCCTTTGGAATTGAAAATACCGTATGCTTCGGTTTTTTGTGAAAATGCACTTTGGAATAATAAGGCTGCAACTAATAGTAGAATGTATTTTTTCATTTAGTTTGATTTTGTTTATTAACCGAATTTGATTATTCAAATTTAATAAACTTTTTTACATGAGAAAAGTTCAAACCTTTTATCTCACAAAAATATGTTCCAGTTGAAAAATTCTCGGAATCTAAACTAATTTCGACATTTCCTTGTCCGGGATTTGAAACAACAATTTCTTTTACAAATTTTGATGCAAGTGTAAATATGGCTATTCGCAGATCGCCACTAAAATTGTCGGGTAATAAAACATTTAATTTTGATTCTGCTGTAACTGGGTTGGGGAAAATCTCAAAGTTTTGATTATTTGAATAATTTTCAGATTTTGAACTCAACCCATCGTTAGAAAGCGGATACCATTGTTGTGTGTACCAACCATAATAATAAATATGATCCCCACTTTTAACATAAACATCTACATCGTCGTATTCAGCATCATAGTGAGCGCTTAAATCTGTCATCTGAACAATGCCGCCAATGCGCTCTAATCCTGTGTTTTTTAGCGCATACCAATATTCTGTGTAATAATTATATACATGAACGGCTGTGTCGCTAATGACATAAACACCTGATGGGTTAAGACTGCTGTTGTCAAATGCCGAAACCGCATCTATTTTTGGTTTGTCTCCAACAATTGCTAAACCATTTGATGGGAATTCTAACCATTCATCAAAATACCAACTGTACTGGTAAACTCCATTTTCGTTAATGCCGATTATTCCGCTGCTTTCGTTGTATTCGTTGTAAAAAGCAGATATCTTTGTTATGCTTTGACCAGACAACGCGGTTGCGATTAGTAATATGAGAAAAATAATGGTAGTCTTTTTCATGATTAAGTTTTTATCTACTCATCAAAAATTATACCTTGTTATGTTTATAAACATAGTGTTAAATAAATAACAATGTTAAAAAAATAACAAAAAAGCATTATATTTGCAAAAAATAGTAAAATGGATATTAGAGAAATTGCAAAGAGAATTGACGCTAGAATTGTAACTGACCGTATTTGCATCAATAAGTCGGATTTTTTTGAACATGCATTTGCATCTGATTTGATGAGCGATGTGTTAAGACTTACTGCTGAAAATACGGTTTTAATTACAGGTTTGTGTAATGTTCAAACAATTAGAACAGCCGAAATGGCAGAGATTAAACTTATTGTTCTTGCACGTGGGAAACATGCTGATAAGTTAATGATCGAACTTGCTGAGGAAAATGATATTTGCATTTTAGAGACAGATTATAGTGTTTTTAGAGTTAGCGGTGAGCTTTATAAGAACGGTATTAAACCAATTTACTAGAAATGAGATTAGAATTTGCCATAGAAGGAGGGAATTTTTCGGGTGCTGGTATTGCAAGCAGCGGGGTGAAAAAAACCCTTAAGCAGCTTGGTGTAGATTCGGCTATGATCAAAAGAGTTGTAGTAGCTCTTTTTGAGGCAGAAATTAATGTTGTTGCACATGCAAGGACAGGAGTAATATCAGTTGATATTTTTGATGATAGAGTATTTATGCTGGTAGAAGATCGCGGACCTGGAATCGCAGATATCAGCAGAGCAATGCAGGAAGGATATTCCACTGCTTTACAGAAAGTTCGCGAAATGGGATTTCGTGCGGGAATGGGCCTTCCCATTAAAAAACTTAATACCGATGGCTTTACAATCAGCT
>JAQVGK010000547.1 GCA_028696755.1 Bacteroidales bacterium
AAAGAATAAAGTTGATGCGGATACAAATATCGAGTATCATACACCTAAAAGCGCTTGGCTAAGTTTTATTTTAACATTAATTGTTCTCGTATTGTTCTCGGTTTATTATCCCGAGTCAGAACTTAAAATTGGAAATTCGCCATTTGTCTTTCCTGCATTACCAGTAGCTACAGTGCTTTTTGCAATTGTCTCATTTTTTGCATTGCGCAAATCGGTTCATTTTTACATTCTAAATTTGCTCGCATTTACAGTTGTTTTGCTGATAGTTGGTGTAATGGGTTACGACTGGTATGTGATGGAAATTGGTGCTCTTTTCTTTGCTATGGGATTGGCTTCTGGCATTGCAATGAATAGGTCGGCAAATGAAATAACAAAACTTTTTATCGAAGGTGCAAAAGATATTTTTTCTGCTGCATTTATTGTTGGTCTAGCTGGTGGAATAATCGTAATTCTGACCGATGGAAAGATTGTGGATTCTATCATGTACGGACTTTCGTCGGCAATGCAGAACTTTGGTAGAGAGGCATCTCTGGGTTCGATGTACTCTATTCAGACTATGCTAAACATAATTATTCCATCAGGATCAGCAAAAGCTGCTCTAACTATGCCTATAATGGCTCCATTTTCCGACTTAATAGGAATTTCGCGGCAATCTACTGTTCTGGCTTTTCAGTTTGGTGATGGCTTTACAAATATGATTACTCCAGCTTCGGGAGTATTAATAGGATGCCTTGGAATTGCTAAAATTCCGTATGGCGTTTGGTTTAAATTTATCTGGAAACTTATCTTAGTTTTATTTGTACTGGGATTCTTGTTACTTTTACCAACTTTATATTTTAACCTAAATGGATTTTAAGTTTATGAGAAAAATATTTTTACTTGTTACTATCAGTATTTTTTTTGCAACTAGTTTTTTGAGTGCACAAGAAGATTCTACATCAAATAAAAGATACGAAATTGCAATTGGATTTTGTAAGCCTCTTGGCACATATCAATACGCAGCTCAGGCAGATAATGTAGCTTATGCTCAAAATGGGATTTATGCTTCTATTGGTGCTAAAAGTAATATCAATAGTTTTTTAGGGTTTAAGTACTCAGCATCTGTAATTATTAATCCTGCCCACAATAATATTTTTGAAAAGCCAGTTGTTCAAGGTGCAACTTTAAGTGTGAAAAATTGGGTTAATTCTATTTTTGGAGTTGGTACATTTTTTTATTCTAAAGGTGAAATATCAGGCTTTGAAATAGGTCTCAATATTGGTATGATGACCCTTAATAGGCCTAAAATATCGTATAATGTTTATGATGTGAATGGAACTGTTTCTAGTGGCGATTACTATAAAAAAGGATTGGGATTTGGTTTTGCCATCTATCCTGAAGTCGCGTTTTTTCAAGACCTAAAAAATGGTAATTCATTAAAGTTTTTTGCAAATTATGTTTTTGCTCCAGCATACATAGAATACAAAAAACAAAGTTATTTTATTTTGTTTCACCCAACTTGGGAAGAATATATTTGGAAAGTTGAATCTTTTAGTCAACAATTAAGCGTTTCTGTAGCTAATATTGGTGTAGGATTGACATTTTAACTTAATAATAATGAGCAAAAATAGATACAAGATATTTTTATTATTTGTTATATCTCTTTCATATTTATTAGTATGGAATGCTCTGAGTGCGCAAAATATTACGCGCATTGATATTAAAACCGACACAATCATCAACTTCGAGAAGTCAGTTAAAACCATTATCAAAATTAACGAAAATCCCAATCTTTGTTACGAAGGAATAATTAGATGTCGTGGTGGATACTCATCTAAATTCTATAAACATTCTTATCGACTCGAATTAGACAATAAATACGAGTTATGCGGTATGCCAACAGAAGACGACTGGATTCTAAATGCGAATTATATCGATAAAACCTTTATGCGGCATAAAATATCTTACGATTTATTTAAACTTATGGGTGAAAATAATCTTGCTCCAGATTCTAGGTATGCAAAGATTTATGTTAACGATGAATATAAAGGTCTTTATGTTGTTATGCAATTTGTGGGTGCAAAGTTTGTAGGAATTGATAAAACTGATGATTCTGCATTTCTTTTTAAAGATCCTCCAGTGTTTTACAAACCAGGAAGTTATAATCCATCAGATCCAGCGGACCCGTTTCAGCAAAAATACCCAAAACTCAAAAAGAATTGCATGACTGATGTCGCTTTAAATCTGCAGAATTTTATTCATAATTCGCCCGATTCGGTTTTTATTAAAAATGTTGGGAGAATTTTTGATTTAGAAAATATTGCAGACTGGCATATTCTTCTTCTTCTCACAAATAATGCAGATGGAATTATGAAAAATTTCTATTTGTATCGTAGGAACTCTGATGATTTAATAAAAATTGCAATTTGGGATTACGATCATTCCTTTGGTAGAGATGGCGATAATGAGTATAATATGCTAAAGTATAAAATTGATTGCAATAAAAATATGTTGATTAAAAGATTGATGGTTTTAGATGAAATTGGCTACAAAAGAATCTTAATTGATGCTTGGACCAAACATCGCGAATCGGGAACAATTACTTACTATAATATCCTGAAAATGATCTTTGTAAATCATATGACTATTGATGAAGAATTAAAAAGTAATTATACAAGATGGCCAGTTTCTAGTCAAGATTATTTTGATGATAATAACTACTTTCAGGAAATCAATATTATTTTACAGTACCTTAAATCCGCAAATTACAAAAAATGTTAAGACAGGTAATTTTTTTTATGGAATTTCATCCTAATATTTCAAATATTCACTAAAATTCTGTAAAAACTCTAACTTATTTTGACAATATTTTGTT
>JAQVGK010000548.1 GCA_028696755.1 Bacteroidales bacterium
TGTCGTTACCGTATTTTTCCATCGCAATATGATAAGGCATGCGTGGAAAATCGTAATTAATATCAATTCCTTTAACGGTTTTAAAGAGGAATTTTGTGAGTCCTTCGAACACATTTAAAATATCTTCCTGCTCCACAAACGACATTTCGCAGTCGATCTGTGTAAACTCTGGCTGTCGGTCGGCTCGTAAATCCTCATCGCGGAAACATTTCACAATCTGAAAATAACGATCCATTCCAGCCACCATAAGCAATTGCTTAAAAGTTTGTGGCGATTGTGGTAAAGCGTAAAATTCACCAGGATTCATACGTGATGGCACAACAAAATCTCGAGCTCCCTCTGGGGTAGATTTTATAAGCACAGGTGTTTCAACCTCCACAAAATTTTGATCATCAAGATATTTGCGAATTTCCTGTGCCATACGGTGACGCAACATCAAAGCATTTTTAACAGGATTACGGCGAATATCTAAATATCGGTATTTCATTCTAAGCTCATCGCCTCCATCGGTATTGTCTATAATGGTAAACGGAGGAGTATCCGACTCGCTCAATATTTTTATATTTTCAATTTTTATTTCAACATCTCCAGTCGGGATTTTATCGTTTTTGCTATATCTTTCGATAACCTCACCACTAACCTGAATCACAAATTCGCGACCTATTTTGTCGATGATTTCGATGATTTCTTTTGCTGTATTTACTTCCTCGGCAGCAAGCTGGGTAATTCCATATCTGTCGCGCAAATCAATCCAGATCATTCCGCCCTTATCACGTTTTAACTGAACCCAACCGCTGAGGGTAACCTTTTGTCCGATGTTTTCTTTGCGAAGTTCGCCGCAATTATGTGTTCTGTACATAAAAAATCTGTTATAATTTTTAGAGCTGCAAACTTAATAAATTTTTTAATTGATTGTTTTAGATTGCTTCACTTCGTTCGCAATCTGTCAACAAACAGCTCAGCTATACCACAGGCACTCCAACAAATCACCTTACTGATAAGTTAAACAATTCCAACAATTTTTACAATTCTGGAAATCATTATACGTCTAATTTTAATAAAATCTTTATTTTTGTGAAAAAAGCTATTATGCGACGATTATTATTCCCAATTTCTCTTACTGCCGTTTTTACTGCTGGTTTAGTTTATTTATTATTTTTTTATCAGCAGTCGGAACAGATTGTCGAACCTCGTTCAGCACAGGTTGATCCGCTTATTGGTACCGATTTTCACGGACATACCCATCCTGCGGCTACATTACCTTTTGGAATGGTGCAACTTGGTCCCGATACCAGACTCGATGGATGGGATGGTTGTTCTGCATTTCATTACAGCGATTCTGTAATCTATGGGTTCAGTCACACACATCTTAGTGGAACAGGTTGTTCTGATTATGGCGATATCTTGCTTATGCCCTTCACAAAGTATAATCCAAAACCAGAGGTTTACGAATATACATCTTTGTACAATCATAAAACTGTTACAGCAACGCCGGGCTTTTATTCGGTGATGCTCGATGATTATAACACAAAAGTTGAATTAACAGTTTCGCCACGTGTTGGATTTCATAAATATTCTTTTCCGGATGCAAGTGAAAGATATGTTTTGCTCGACCTGCAGCATCGCGACGAAGTTATTGAAACTTACATCACTCAGTTATCCGAAACACGTTTTGTGGGATTGCGCAGATCAAGAGCCTGGGCCGAAGATCAAATTTTGTACTTTGTTGCCGATTTCTCTGAGCCAGTAAGTATTATAGATTATCAGTCGGATTTGATGAATAAAAAAGGGGATGAATTTCTCGAAATCGATACAGCTGATTCGAACGAAAAGCTTCCAGTTTATTATTGTGGCAAAAACAACAAAATTATTATCAAACCTTTGTCGGATAAGAATACAGAACTTCTTGTAAAAGTCGGTCTATCGGCTACAGGCGAGGAGGGAGCAATAAAAAATTTAGAAGCTGAAATTCCGAATTGGGATTTTGAAAAGGTAAAAAAAGATACTGCCCTAGCTTGGGATCATGAGCTTAGTAAGATTCGAGTTTATGGTGGAAGTGAAGATGCACAAACAATTTTCTATACCTCATTATATCACACATTTAGTGCCCCAAATATTTATTCTGATGTTGACGGATCTTTCCGTGGAACAGATTTAAAAGTACACACAAATCCGGGACACGATACTTATACAGTTTTTTCGTTGTGGGATACATTTAGGGCAACACACCCGCTATATACACTAATCCAGCAAAAAAGAACCCTCGATTTTATTAAAACTTTTCTCGATCACTACAAATATGGAGGAATGTTGCCAGTGTGGGAATTGTCGGGAAACGAAACTTATTGCATGATTGGTTATCATTCTGTTCCAGTGATTGTTGATGCATATTTCAAGGGCATCAGAGATTTTGATCACAATCTTGCGCTAAAAGCTATGACTTCGACCGCAAAGACTGACGAGTTAGGCAAAGCAGAATTTGCTGAGTATGGATATATTCCACTTGACAAAGAGCACGAATCTGTTTCAAAGACTCTCGAATATGCTTTCGACGACTGGTGTATCGCAATGTATGCCCGCGATCTTGGCAAAACCGACATTTACAATGAGTTTATTGAGCGATCACAGTTCTACAAAAACATCTTTAATCCGGAAAATGGGTTTATGCAGGCAAAGCTAAACGGTGCATGGCAAACACCATTCGATCCGCGCGAGGTAAACTATAATTTTACCGAAGCAAATTCGTGGCAATACAGCTTTTTTGTTCCTCACGACATTCTAACATTTATTGAACTACATGGTGGAAACGAAAAATTTGCTGCACAACTCGATCTAATGTTTG
>JAQVGK010000549.1 GCA_028696755.1 Bacteroidales bacterium
TGTATTCGTAATAGATATTTCACCAACGCAGGATCCACAAGCAGCAACAGCAGTAATATCAACATCAGCAGTAATACCAACAACGGTAAAAAACAACTGATTTTGAGCATTTACATTTGTGCACTTATCTTCAACACTTCCAGCATTTAGAGTAAGTGTGTAGTCACCAGATTGAGAGAGTAAATCACCCAACTGAAGAGTCCAAACATCATCATACCATGTTCCAGCGTAAGTATTTGAAGAGGCCGACATACAAACTATGCTGTATGTATCATCAACAGAATAAGTGCCATTTGGTCCGGTAAGAACAAAGTCGGCTGGCTGAACACTAGAGCACCAAACCGCCTCGCTAAATTGCACTGTAATCGATGATGAACCACAATATGGTTGATACACCAAGTTAGTCATTGCTGGTGCAGAGTTATCTACAATCGTTGCAGTACTTGCACCAAAGTTAATAGAATAACCATTTTGCGACGAGCTAAAGTTTGAAACGGTAAGCACATAGGTTTGACCATTTGTAACTGCAAATGTTGAATTAAATAATACATCCTCTACTGGTCCAACACAACTAGAACTACCAGAACCCAGTCCAGTATTTCCAGTTGAGCCACCATAAGAGTAATTACAACTAACTGGTGGGTATGCGCTCCAGTTCACTAAATCAAAACAATCAACTCCACCATTAAGGCTATAAAGAGCCCAATCGTAATCATCGCTATTATCATTAGGGTCAATGGTAAAAGCAAGATTACCATTTGACTGAGCAGTGAATGTGTACCAAACATTATTCAGCTCACCTGTTACCAAGCAATTTGGACAATTGTTTGTACTAACAGCCATTCCTTGTTGTGCATTAAAATTAAAAATATCGTAGTAGTGTCCAGATCCGACATAAGACTGCGGGTGATTTGACAAACTGTTGCACAACGGACGCGCACCTAAACAATCCTGCTCGGTTGGAGTTGGTAATAATTTATACGACATTGTTCCGAGAGCAGCTCCATTTGTCAAACAGAAAAAGTCGTAAAGTCCTACCGAATATGTTCCACTAGTGGGGCATACCCAAACCAACTCAGCTCCATATCCACAGTGGTCATCATTAAAATCATAGACAATTGTTCCGCCCGCATCATGCAAATCAATTCGAGGGTCATTGGTATACGAACCACCACCTTGACAAAATGAGAAAATGATAACCTCACCTGCACCAATTGTAAAAGTGTACCTATCGCCAGCCTGCACACCAGCAACAGTTTGCCAGTTGTTATTTGGTGTAAGGTTTCCAGCTAGAATACTACCAGTACAAGCATACGAATAATTCGTAACAGCAGTCGCAAACATCAGGACTACCGAGTAAAAAGCTATATGTAAAAATCTTTTCATAGTTGTATCCTGTGTTAGTTATTTAATGATATATTTATCAGGTTCGGCAAGTAGCCTTTCCTGCTTTTCGACTGTGTAAGAATCAAAAACCTTCTTCTCGATAACTATCGGAAACTCAGCCGTACCTTTCGATTTTTGTTTATTATATTGCCTTTGATTTTCTGCCACCCATTTTTCCTTTGAAACGGTGTAATCCTCTCTATCTTTAAGTTTGTCTCCAGTACTCTGCATTACAGGAAACCCTTCGGCTGGAGAATAAAACAAAGAGATATGAGTTTCGGGTTGCATATCGCTCTTTAAAACTCCGTTTACAGAAATAGTAGTAAAATCAAAATCATAGCCATTAGCTAACAAAATGTTTCTGATATACTCGGGTTTAATGTTTTGCGGGATTAAAAGTTGACAGCGGGTTTTAAAAGTAGAACTGGTAAAAATTCTCCCACTGATAATATTCTCGTCTTTAAGAAACTCGTTGAGTAACGAAGTTCTAGCTTCCTCATCCTCTTCTAATCCCTTAATGTGAAAATACACAGTTTTGTTATCACCAGTGTTTTTCGACTGGGTAAACTCCATAACCTGCTGCGCAATGCCCGAATAGGCAAACATCATCAGGATAATAACAATCCACAGTTTGGCTTTCATAGTTGTATGTTTAAAAAAAAATAACAAATGCAACAAATAACAATATCTCTCTCAACTAAATATTGTCAAATGCGAATATATTAAAAAAATCAATACTATTAATTTTTTTAATAATAAAAACGTAATTTTTTAAATTGGTTGCCTTACAAACTGCAAATTCTTGTCTGATAAACAAAGTTTTTACACTTTAAATGCTAACTAAGAATGAGAATTACTTTCCAATGTCGTTTAGTTTAGCATTTTTAGGTATATGTCCTCTGGACAAAAAGTACCTTTTGATTTAGTTTTTTACTGACGTTTATGTTACTTCGGCGGGCTCAGCACACCGCCTCTGGACAAAAACGATTTTTGTCAACGGAATAACTAGCCCGCCAGCTGACGGGCATTAACGTCAGTAAAAATCATTCAAGAGCTAGAATCTCTCCTTTATCCAGAGGACATTAAAAGTTTAATAATGGAATATTTGTGAATAATTGATCCATTGTTGAAAGCCTTAACTAAACGACATTGAATTACTTTCTGTTATTCTTCTACTACAGGAAAAACTCTTTCGAATGAAAAATCTTCCTGCATGGTGTAAATATAAAGGGTTGAATTTGAGTAAGATGATTTTGCAAAATTTGATTTGGAATCATATTTTTGCTGCCCGCTAATACCATCATGAGTATTTGATGAAGGAATACAAGGGCAAAATTGATTTCCATGACGAATCAATTTTAGGAAGAAATATGAAACAGCATCGTATGCAGTGTAAGCATTATCATCAGGCTCACATAAAAATGTTGTACGATAATCTGCAAGAAATTTT
>JAQVGK010000550.1 GCA_028696755.1 Bacteroidales bacterium
TAAATAAGTTGATTGTTGTGGGAATTACTTCGTACGCCATATTATAAAAGACTGAAGATTTTTTTTCTTTTTTATCAGGAAAATTAAAAACGTTTAGAAGTAACAACAGAGCACTGATAAAGAAAAGCAGTTGAATAACTCCTACAAACCCGCCCACTAGCTGATTGATTAGGTTATTTACTTTATCAAATGGATGTATAAGACGTTTTAAAATAGTGGTTACAATCATTATCGCAACAAATACAGCAACACCGCCTATTATTTCTGCAAGATAATACTCTATCCCAAATACAGCCTCAATAAATTTGCCTGTACTTTTGCTAAGCATAACACCTAAGATAATGGCTATAATAAATCCAATAATACCAATTAACTTTCGCACAAAGCCTTCTTTAAAGCCCAAAATAAATCCAATTATAACGGCAGCTAAAACTATATAATCAATATAATTCAATTTTTTGCCAAAAAATTTTCTACAATTGACTTGACTAATTTACCATCAGCTTTACCTTTTAATTCTTTCATTACCAGCGGCATAAGTTTAGGAAAATCTTCCTTTGTTTTAGCATTAATTTGTAATGCTAATTTTTCAACTTCAGTTTTTATTTGGTTTTCATCCAGTTGTTCAGGTAAATAACTCATTAAGATTTTTAACTCAGCTTCTTCACTTTCAACTAGATCATTTCTACCGGCATTGCGAAACTGTTCGATTGAATCTTTTCGTTTTTTTGCAGCAGTGCTAAGCATCTTTACTTCTTCATCAGGTGTTAATTCTTTTGAAGCTCCGCTTTTTTCAAATTCAAGTATTAATGCTCTTATAGATCTTACAACTGCTAATCTGGTTTTATCACCGGATTTCATAGCATCTTTGAGATCCTGATTGATTTTTTCTTTTAAATTCATAATTGTTCCTTATAAAATTGAAAAAGGCAGGCGAAAAATAATTCAAACCTGCCTTTTAAAAAACTTTTATATTTTCAGACCTAAACTTTAACCATAGCCGAATAATTAATTCTTAAACAGTATGCTTTCCTAAGTGATTGTTGAATATCAGTAATTAAACCCATATCAACACTCTGATCAGCTCTTAATGACACAATAATTTCAGGAAGAGACTGTCTTTTAGCATACATTATATTCTGAATGTCATCAAGTTTAACAATAGAATCATTAACCTGTATTCTCTTATCTTTACCTACCCAAATATAAGAGACTAATCTTTTGTTTTCGATTTTCTCAATGGCTTTGGCTTCGGGTAATTTGAAGCTTACTAAAACATCAGTCTCCCTCATCGTAGTTATGGTCATAAAAAACATAAGCAACATGAAGACGACATCAGGCATTGAAGTAGTTGGAATTTCCTGCTTAGTCTTTGCGCGTCTTTTTTCAAATTTCATTTTTTAACCTTTAACTATTTTTTTATTGATTCTGGTTCAGCTATTGAGATAATAATCGGAACTGCATCCTTAACATCTTTTTGCTGTTCCTGATCCAGATCATTAAACTTTTTACCAAACTTGGCGTTCGAATACTCATCCCTCACTTCAAAATATGCAAGCTTTATCTGATCCAGAGCTTGTATGTAAACATTATAAACAGTTTTCCTATCGGTTTTAAGTGAGACTATCATCTTTTTATTAGCGGGCAGATCGTTTTTGGATGCGATTCTGACTTTTAATAAATCTTTAATCTGATAAACCGGAACAATATTTCCATCAATAAGTACTTCACCATTTTCATTTACTAAAACAGCAGCCATTCTATTCGGATCAATTTTTACTTCCACTTGTTGATCGGGCGGAACATATTCCGGCAGAGTAAGTCCTAAACCTGTATCAATATCAATTGTAGTTGTAACCAGAAAGAATACGAGTAAAAGAAATGCCAAATCTGCTTGTGAAGCAGTTGGAATTTCAGCCTCTCGGATTTTTTTTGACTTAATCATCAGAATTCCTTAAATGATTTAATTTACTTTTTAGTAGTTTTCAGTTCATACAGTGCGTCAATCAATTCGATTGAACTTTGTTCCATATCTCCGACTAATCTATCAATTCTTGAAATAAAATAATTGTAGAAAACCTGGAGAATCATAGCAACAACCAATCCGAAAAGTGTTGTTAAAAGAGCAACCGCAATACCGCTAGCAACGATTGCAGGTGAAATCTGAGCTGCTTCTTTAATAGCATCAAAAGCCTGAATCATACCTTGAACTGTACCAGTGAATCCAAGCATTGGTGCCAATGTTATAAAAGTGGAAATCCAGATAAGACCTCTTTCCAAAAATCCCATTTCAATTCCACCATAAGCTGAAATTGCTTTTTCTGCAGCGTCTAACCCTTCATCTGCTCTTAATAAACCTGCATAAAACACAGAAGCAACTGGTCCTCTTGTATTTTCGCAAACTTTTTTTGCTGCTTCGATACCACCGCTGTTAAGAGCTTTTTTAACATCTAATATGAATTTTTTAGTGTTAGTTCTTGCTCTTGTAAGCGTCCATAATCTTTCAAAAGAAAATCCCAATCCAATAATTAATGAAGCAAGAATTGGGTGCATAAAAAAACCACCAGCTGTATATTTTTCACTTAACCAATTCAGTACACCGCTATCCTGCGTTGCTTGTGCAATAACATTAAAAAACGATGCGATTGTTGTTATGAAATCCATAATAAGGTAACCTCCTGATATATTGTATTTATTCTAATTAAAGAAAACGATAAATAATTTTCTTAAAAATATGGTTCTACAATAAGTAATTCAAAAAACAAAGTCAATAATAATGTTAGGTGTATTTAGTCATAATTATTCAATTACTTAACTTTAAAATCGGTTAATGA
>JAQVGK010000551.1 GCA_028696755.1 Bacteroidales bacterium
TTTATTCCGAGTTCGCTGGAATTCCTTTTGAGGAAACACTCGAACCTCGCGAGATTTACAATATTGGCCTTGGTTTAGCAGACGGAAATCGTGAAGCTGCAGTAAAAGCGTACGAGAAACTCGGTAGATTTATCGGAGATGCGATTGCAAACATGATCACTTTATTTGATGGAATTGTTGTTATTGGAGGTGGGGTAGCAGGTGCAAAAGATTTGATTATTCCAGGGATAAATAAAGAATTGTCGCATTCATTTTCGAAGTTAAACGGGGGCGTGAACCAAAGATTAACGCACAAAGTATTTTGTTTAAATAATCAGGAAGAATCGGAGATGTTTTATAAAGATCTAGGTATCGAAATAGCAGTGCCATTTTCGGATAAAAAAGTAATTTACGACTCTCAACCACGCAGCGCTTATGTTTTTTCGGAATTCGACACCAGCGAAATGATAAGTTTAGGCGCTTATTGGTTTGCTGCCGAAAAACTGAAATGAATTTACATGTAACTCACTACGTTCGTTCCAAGTCTTTTTGAACGCGAATTGACGAATTTTGCTGACGCCTTAAGTTGTCATTGGCGTCAGCAAATTCGCAAATTCGCGTTCAAGTTTTAATCGGCGTCAGCAAAAAAACTTTACACAGTTAGATAGCGTTAATTTAAAAGTGACGAGTAGTGACTTTTTCGCCATGGGTCATCGGTAAAGCGTGATAAGTATTTTGCAGGACCTGCTTGTCAAGTTTGACATGTGCATTGTATTAGCATTATAAATAAAACCAAAAATTTCTTTTTTTTTCTTGCACTCATAGTATAAATTTTTTACTTTTGCAGCCTCAAAGTTCTATTGTCCGATTGTGTAATGGTAGCACCACAGATTCTGGTTCTGTTTGTCTGGGTTCGAATCCTAGTCGGACAACAAAAAATTGACTTGTAGTGTAATGGCAACACGTAAGGCTCTGAGTCTTAAATTCTTGGTTCGACTCCTTGCAAGTCAACAAATTTAAACCGCTGATAAGGCGGTTTTTTTTATGTGAAAAACGAAAATCTTGAGATGACCTGTTAAATTCAACTTATTTTGTTGTAATCCAAATCTGCGGGAAAAGCTAAAGTCATTTTTACCTAGGCATTTATTATTTAAACAATCATTTTATTAATAATGTAATAAGGTTCAAATGCTTTTAAACTTTATTTGCTATTAAGGTTGAAAAATGATAAGGTTTTTACTACATAACAAAAACCTTATTATCACATTTAACCTTAATAGCCTTAGTTTATTAATAGTAAAACCAACCTTATTACCTTATTAGGAGTTGCTTTTATATTATTTTAATGTGATGACTCTAAAAAACTCTACTTTTTTTTTGGTTTTTGCAAAAAAGCATTACTTTTGCAGCCTCAAAGTTCTTTGTCCGATGGTGTAATGGTAGCACTTGTGATTTTGGTTCATACAGTCAAGGTTCGAATCCTTGTCGGACAACATACTGACCAGTGGTGTAATGGCAATACATAAGGCTCTGAGCCTTAAGATCCCGGTTCGACTCCTCGCAGGTCAACTTTGAGTAAAGCTGCAACTTCGGTTGCGGCTTTTTTTTGTTGACCTATTCAACCCCAAAATGCAAATCCCAAATGTAATTCCCGGCAGTTTGAACCGAAATGGTGTCGGGACTTAATCTGTACACGTGGCGCTCGGTTTCGCTAGCAGTAATTATACTCTGATATTCGAAATCATCGGCTGTGATAATATAGTTTAATCCTGTTGTTGTTGCGGGTAAAGAAAGGTTATATGCGCCCGACTGACTGTTGGCAGAAACTAAAAATCCTTCATAACTTAAATCAAGAATGCTTCCCGATCCAGAATGGTCGACAAATGAATACAAATCTTCTGGATCTACCACTGCTCTTATGTTTAGGTTAGTAGAAACTGCTTCTTCGCCTGCATTCGTAAAGTCTAAATCGGCATAAATCTTTCCCGAAACGTTTGCGAGATTATCACCAGTAGTTGGGAAAATACTTATTATGTTGGACACAATTCTTCGGTTTGTTGCATCGTAAATGTTTACAGTATCGGGCAGTGCCTTTAAATCAACAATAAGATTGGCTGTTGTGTAACCTTCGCATTTTACTTGTACAAGTGCATTTCCGGCAAATAAATTATTGAAAATCGCAATTCCGTTTTTATCAACCGTAATTTCGTAAACGCTATCGTTTACAACCATACATACAACTGCATTTTGGATGCTAGTTTCTGATTTTGCGCTTGCGGTTGATCCATCAACTACACTTACGACATAGCGAATACGAACTCCGTCAATATTGTCGGAGTAAGTGTCGTCCGTAACATTCGCTTTCTTACATGAAAGTATTACTATCACTATTAAAATCGAAAGTAAAAGAGTTTTTTTCATAATTGTTATTAATAAGTTGAATATTTCGTTATCATTCAGGTATTTAATTTAATAATATTTTTTTTGCATGGAGCATGGGGCATGGAGCTCAAAGCGTGGTGTGTAGGAAATTTGTGCTAAAAACAACATTATGCAAAACTTTAGATGCAGAACCCCGCAGAGCTCGTTTCGATGGTTCGGCAGCTTCGAGTGCCTCAGCTCCCGCACCAACCTCAACTCAACGCAACGCACGCAAGTAATGCCAGATATCAGCACAAAATGCCCTATGCCCCATGCCCCATCCTCCATGCAATTAATAGTTTTTATATTTTCATATTCTTTAACCATATCATGCTTAGCCTTAACTTTTTCATTTTATCAGATTATAACTGAGCTTTGCTTTTAAATAAAATTCCATCGAATAATCAACTCGATTGTTGTATAGA
>JAQVGK010000048.1 GCA_028696755.1 Bacteroidales bacterium
CAACAGTGATTCCTTTACAACCCGATTTCCATGCCTCTAAATAGCAATCTGCAACTGTGTCTTCAGAAACATTTTCGGGCATATTGATTGTAACGCTGATGCTGTGGTCAACCCATTTCTGAATTGCTCCTTGCATTTTTACTTTGTTTAGATAGTCGATATCTTCGGCAGTAGCTTTATAATACGGCGATTTTGCCATAAGCTCATTAAGATCTTTTTGCGACATCTGCTTAACTGCTTCAACATCATATTTGTTAACCTGTAACCAAGTTAAAAATTTGTGGTGGAATACATTGTATTCTTCCCATTTATCGCCTTGTTCATCAACAAAATCAACTCTAGCTTCGGGATCGTTTGGATTAACTTTACGGCGACGAGTATAGAATGGACGGAAAACTGGCTCGATACCCGAAGTTGTTTGTGTCATCAAACTTGTTGTTCCAGTTGGGGCAATTGTGAGAATAGAGATGTTACGACGTCCCCAAGTTTCCATTTCCTTTACCATTTCGGGATCTGCCTCGCGCAAGCGGTTGATAAATGGATTGTTGCGTTCGCGTTGAGCATCAAAAATAGAGAAAAATCCTCTTTCTTTTGCAAGATTTACTGATGAACGATATGCTTCAATTGCGAGAGTTTTTTGAACTTCTACTGCAAAGTCGTTACCATCTTCGCTACCGTATCTCAAATTTAAAGCAGCCAGCATATCACCTTCGGCAGTTATTCCAACACCGGTACGACGACCTTCTTCTGCTTTTTTCTTGATGTTTTCCCAAAGTTTTCTCTCTACTCTTTTGATTTCGATATCCTCTGGATCGGTATTTATCTTATGAAGAATCTGGTCAATTTTTTCGAGTTCCAGATCAATAATATCATCCATCATTCTTTGAGCATAGTTTACATGCTCTGCAAATTTTTCAAAATTGAATTTTGCTTCTGCAGTAAATGGATTCTCAACATAGGAATACAAGTTTATTGCAAGCAAACGACACGAATCGTATGGGCAAAGTGGAATTTCTCCACATGGATTGGTAGAAACTGTTTTGTATCCCAGATCGGCATAACAATCAGCTACGGATTCTCTGATAATGGTATCCCAGAAAAGAATTCCTGGCTCAGCTGATTTCCATGCGTTATGAATAATTTTATTCCAAAGTTTTTGCGGATCTACTTCCTTAATATACTTAGGTGCTTTATCATCTATTGGATATTGCTGAATAAATTTCTCTTTGTTGATAAGAGAATTCATGAAATCATCAGTAATTTTTACAGATACGTTTGCTCCTGTTACTCTACCTTCGGTAAGTTTAGCATCAATAAAATCTTCACTGTCTGGATGTTTAACTGACACAGAAAGCATGAGAGCACCACGACGACCATCCTGAGCAACCTCGCGCGTGGTGTTCGAGTATCTTTCCATAAACGGAACAATTCCTGTTGAGGTAAGAGCAGAGTTTTTTACTGGCGAACCTTTTGGACGAAGATGAGAAAGGTCGTGGCCAACACCACCGCGGCGTTTCATTAATTGTACCTGCTCCTGATCTATTTTTAATATTCCACCATACGAATCGGTAGTTTTGTCGTGACCAATAACAAAGCAGTTCGAAAGAGAAACAATCTGCATGTTATTTCCTATTCCTGACATTGGTCCACCTTGCGGAACAATGTAGCGAAAATCTTTGAGTAAATCGTAAATCAACTCTTCCGACATTGGATTTTCATATTTCTGTTCAATACGGAATATTTCTTTCGCAATTCTGCGATGCATATCGTCTGGAGTTAATTCGTACAAATTACCATCCGAATCTTTTAATGCATATTTATTAATCCACACTCGAGCCGCTAACTGATCTCCCTGAAAATACTCCTGACTTGCTAACAATGCTTCTGCATCACTGAAAGTCTTCTTTTTTACTTCTGCTTTAAAATTTTGTTCCATCATTTTTTCGTCCTGTAACATAACTGAAATTCAATTTGTTTGTCTTATTTTTTTTCTCTTTTTAAACGATTCTCCTCATGCAATTATTTGAGGAAATTTGGCAAGACTAAAATATAGCTTTTAAATCGAAAAAAAATTAGAGGTTATTAACAGCTTTTTTGTCATAAGTAAAAACTATTCGTAAATGCCGATAAATCAGGCACTTACGTTTCAGCAAGAAATTTTGTGAAAAAAATAATTAACCGCTCATTTACTTGATTTTTAAGCCTTTGCGAATTTTAAACCGTTTTTTTTAACAAATGCCTGTTTATTATATCGAAATGTGCTGAAATATTACGGCATCTTATTGATTATCAGGCAGTTAGCAGGGTGTAAGTAAAGACATCGGAATAAAAAGTAATTAACAATTTCTTAATGTTAAAACATGATTAATTAACATGTTAACACTCCCTAAAATGCAAATTATTAAATATTTCGTCGGTTGCACCAAAAGATGAACTTATATATGAACTTAAACTTATTTTAACATTAAGATATATATCTTCTTGTTCAACAAGCTTAAATATTATATTTTCTAACTCTATATTGTTGTTCACCGAAAAACCACATTCTAATTCAATCAAATCACGGGCTTCGCGAAACTTTTCATATTTTGGTCCAAATATCACAGGAATGTTGTAAACAGCAGCTTCTAATGTGTTATGAATTCCTTTGCCAAATCCTCCTCCAATATAGGCGATATGTGCATAACGGTAAATTTTCGACAAAATACCTATCGAATCAATGATTACTACTCGAGTTTCGGACTTGATTTGGTCAATATTTGAAAATCTAATATGTGGAATATTTAATATACTTTCTGTATATTTTAAGTGAGACTCATTTATTTCGTGTGGAACAATAATGAAACGGAAATTAGTACTGCATTTATTTGCAAATTCGGCAATAATTTTTTCATCTGCAGGCCAGGTGCTGCCACACACAATTGTTTTGTATCCAGCGCTAAAAGTTTCAAGATATTTGTTTTCATAAGCATCTGCTGCAACCGAAATCACTCTATCGGTGCGGGTGTCGCCACAAACAGTAACATTGTCGAATCCTGCTTTATTCAAAATATTTTTAGAGTTTGTGTCTTGAAGAAAGAAATGAGTGAAATAACTCAATGCTTGTTTGTAGGACTTACCATACCACCTAAAGAAAATTTGATTCTCGCGAAAAATGCCCGAAATTAAGTAGCTCGGAATTCTGTTTTGATTTAATTCTTTTAAATGGTAATACCAGATTTCGTATTTAACAAATATCGCACACACTGGATTAACAATATTTATAAAATCCTTTGCATTTTGTGGTGTGTCGAATGGCATATAACAAACAACGTCGGCTTTGTCGTAATTTTTACGAATCTCGAAACCGCTCGGACTGAAAAATGTGAGAATTATGCGATATTTTTCTCCATATTCTTTTTTAAACTTTTCGATAAGTGGACGTCCTTGCTCAAATTCGCCCAATGAGGCACAGTGTACCCAAATATAAGATGAGTTTTTATCAATTTTTTGAATCAGATTTGCTCGCCAGTCTTTTCGTCCACCAACCATCAATCTGGCTTTAGAGTTAAAAGCAGAAGTAAGCTTAACAGCCGAAAAATATAATTGTGTGGAAAGTCGGTAAAGCAATGACATTTCTAATAGTAATAAAATTTATCGGGAGCTTTTTGATACAATGGCAAAATCCATCCAACACGAATCCCGCCTAGAAAATCTTTTCTCTTTGTATCATCATAACCCATAATATCAAAATCGTAATCGCGACGACTCATAGTAAATGCCTCGTAAAACTCAAATCCAACATAAAAGTTAATTAGTCCTCGATTATCAAGATATTGATATCCAATAAACTGTTTGGACGAAAAGCCATTGCATAATTTGTCGTAGCCTTTTTTATAATCACCCAAAATAGGAGGGGTGTTGTTATCTTTATTTTCGATATGAATATGGTGTTGCAACAATCCTGCTCCAATACTAATGATAATTCCTGAGTTTTTGTTTGGTCCTAGTACCGGAATTAATTTGCTAACTCTTGCACCAGAATAAAAGCCTCGCTCCGTAAGTACAAATGTCCCATATTCACCGTACATGTTGATTATTTGTCCATTTTCGGTCATTAATCCCGAAAGCATAGAAGAACTATCTTTAATATTTCCTCCAAAAATGTAATTGTATTCTAAACCTAGACTCCAATTCGACTTAAATTTGTAATCAACACTTAAACCAATTGTTGACGATACTCCAAATCTGTCGGCCAAGTTGCCAGAGGGAAAATGAAATCCATAATTAATTCCTACCTGAAACATATTGATACTGCTGTCGGCGATCTGAGCATGCAGATTGCTAACCAACATTGTTAAGCAAAACAGGCTTGTTGCAATAATTTTTTTCATTCTGCAAAATTATAAAAATACTTAATAAGATAAATAACTGATTTGGTAATAATAAATTGTGTAAGAATTAGGGCATTAATTAGAAAATCGTAATTATTATGAAAATAGGAGCTTTTTCGGAATGGAGCATGGGGCATGGAGCCTTTTGTGCTGAGTATAATATCCTGCCGATTTACATTTTTGCATTATTTTTTTGCATGCACAAATGTTATTCTCATTTTGATTTAGCCCAGTGCACCATGCTCAAGCAATTTCTATTTTGTACAATTTTGATAAGATAATCTTGCTCATTAGCTAAAAATTTGCAAATATTCCCAAAAGTCAATATCAAATTATTTACTTTTGGATTATTAAATATTAATTCGAAAAAGCTTTTAATTATGATAAAAAAACTTTCTTTAGCAGTTTTCTTAGCATTTGCACTTACTGTAGCGAGTGCACAGTCGGTAGGATTTTCTTACTTTTTCCCAAAAAATGGATATTTTTCAAATCCAATTGCACCAGTGAATTTTAGTTTGCCGATAAGTTTTGGAAAATTCTTTCAGATTTCTCCAGGTATAGGAATGTACAATATTGGCGGAATGAGCATGATTGGATTTTCGGAAATCTACAACTCTAATCGCCCTCTCGTTGGTCCGTTTCAATCTCTAGAACTCACTGCTTTACCGGCATTGATACTGCCATTTAAAAATGTAAAGATTGAATTTGGTGGAGGAGTATTTGGCTTTTTTGCATTCAATCAAAAACTTTTATCGGCAGAGTTTAGCGATATGATAAAAGCGGCAAATGATTTTACTGCCTTCGATTGTACAACTCAATCTCCAAAATCGGGATTTGGCTGGGGGTATATTTATGGAGTAAAGCTAAAAGTAAAAGTTACGAAATCGGCTTGGGCTTATGTTGGTGTACACATGTATAATGGTCGACAAAACTACAAGATTGATGGTGATTACACTGCCATAGTTGGAGCAAGCACAATTGAAGAAGGGTTTTTCGAGTTTAATAATTCACAAATTCTTTATAACGGAATACAGTTAAGTATTGGCGCAGTTTTAAAATAGTAAGTTCAATTTAAGTAGGCGTCAGCAAATGTCTATAATTAGAATATTGCTTCATTACAATTAATTTTGCTGCGTTTGCCCCAGAAAAATAACTTAGACTTTATCTCTTATCCAATTTTCTTAGTATTTTTGCAGTCTAATCTTAAACATTTCATTATGAAAAAACTATCGTATTTATTGATTTTATTTGTTGCCGTAAGTGTATGGTCTTGCAATTGCGACAAGAAAGAAAAGGAAGTTTGCTGCGAGAAAGAAGTTGTTGTTGTTAACGAAACATCCGAGTATCTCATTAATGCAACTTTGTGGGTGCAAACTTCAGCCGAATATCGTGCATGCTGTTATCAGTCTTTTAATTATGCAAAACTTGCTCTTGATAACAATCTTAAAACCGCAAAAAAGGATAAACCATCAGCCGTAGTTCTTGATATTGACGAAACTGTAATTGACAATTCTTATTTCGAAGCGTATCTTATTCAAAACGACACTTCCTACACAAAAGAAAATTGGAAAGAGTGGTCGGATAAACAATGCGCAACAGCAACTCCGGGTGCAATTGAATTTTTAAATTATGTAAAATCTAAAAATGTAGAGATTGTTTACATCACAAACCGTCGCGATAACGAAAAAGAGGCTACTATTGCAAACATGAAGAAACTAGGTTTTCCAGAAGTTAAAGAGGAAAATTTCTTCTTTAGAACCGATGAAAGCGACAAAGATGCTCGCCGTAAAATGGTTGCCGAAAAGTACAACATTGTTCTTTTATTAGGTGATAATCTTGCCGATTTCGACAGCATGCTCGACGATCGTAAAGAAAATTATGGTTTTGATAATGTTGACCAGCTAAAAGACCAATTTGGAACATTCTTCATTATCCTTCCAAATCCAATGTATGGAAACTGGGAAAAACCTTTGAATAAAGACGAAAATAAAACCGGTCTTCAGAATAAAATTGACGCTCTTGTTGGATACGACAAAGCTTGCAAATAGTCTGGTATAATAAGGTATTCATTTGATTGTTCCGATTGCTACTAATATGTTGGCAATCGGAACATTTATTTTAAAACCTGATTAACGCGAATTAAAGTTAATATCTTGTTAATTAAGTTGCTTCATGTTTATATGTGTTGTAATTTAGCATTCTGGATGTTTAACCTAATTATAATACTATGAAAGAATTTTGGAAATACACGCTGGCAACAGTTGTCGGTAGTGTAATGACTTTTATCGTCGTTGGCGGTATTGTGTTAATAATATTTTCGGCAGTGATTGCTAGTTTTGGCGAAAAAGAAGTTGTTGTAAACGACAATTCGGTTTTAACAATGACTCTTGCAAGCGATATTCCCGACAGAGCCTCCGATAACCCTTTTGAGAGTTTCGACTTTGCAACTTTTGAATCAACAAAAATTCTTGGCTTAACTGATATTTTAAAAACTATCGAAAAAGCTAAGAATGATGAGAGAATTAAAGGTATTTATCTCGACTTGAGCTATGTTCCAGCAGGAATGGCAAATGTTGAGGAAATTCGAAATAAACTTATCGAATTTAAAAAGGCTGGAAAGTTCATTATCAGTTATTCATCGGGATATTCGCAAAAGGCTTACTACATTGCTTCGGTGTCGGATAAAATTTATATGAATCCACAAGGATCAATAGAATGGAAAGGTTTGAATACTCAGGTAATGTTTTTTAAAGGTGCCTTGGATAAACTTGGAATCGAGGCTCAGATTTTCCGTCACGGTCAGTTTAAATCTGCTGTTGAGCCATTTTTTACCGATAAGATGAGTGAAGCAAGCAAACTTCAATCTATTACTTTAATTCAAAGTATTTGGGACGATATGTGCAAAAAGATTTCTGAAAAACGAGGGATTAAAGTTGACGATCTTAACATGTATGCTGATAGTTTAATGGTTTATGATGCCGAAACTGCTCTTAAATACAAATTTATTGATGGCATTATGTATTATGATGAGGTTTTATCAGAACTAAAAACAAAATCTGGTTCGGAAGATAAACCCGAAGATTTTATGATTGGCTTAAGTAAATATTATGATGCTAAAGTAGATGTTGAAGAGAATAAATCAAAGAATAGAATTGCTGTTATTTTTGCAGAAGGCGATATTGTTGACGGTGGAAAAGCTGACGGTTCTATTGGTGGCGACTGGATGGCAGAGATTATTCGTGATGCACGCGAAGACGAAAATGTTAAAGCCGTTGTATTAAGAGTAAACTCACCAGGTGGATCGGGACTTGCTTCTGATATTATTTGGAGAGAGGTAAAACTTACTGCCGAAGTTAAACCTGTTGTAGTATCTATGGGAAATCTTGCTGCTTCGGGAGGATATTACATTTCTTGTCCAGCTAACTACATTTTTGCTCAACCAAATACACTTACAGGCTCTATCGGAGTTTTCGGAATGATTCCAAACATCGAAAAACTTATGACCGAGAAACTTGGAATTACTGTTGATGGTGTTGGAACAAACACACATTCCGATTTTGGTTCAATTATGCGTCCGTTTACTCCTGCCGAAGGCGAATTTATTCAGCGTCAGGTTGAGGATTTTTATGAAACATTTATTACTAAGGTAGCCGAAGGTCGTGGAATTACTACTGCCGAGGTTGATTCAATTGGTCAAGGTCGCGTTTGGAGCGGTTTAAATGCTCTAGAGATTGGTTTGGTTGACGAAATTGGCGGTCTCGACGCTGCAGTTAAAAAAGCTGTTGAACTAGCAAAAATCGAAGATTATCGTATTTTAGAATATCCCGAAAAAGTGGATTTTATGCAGCAAATTGTTGACGATATGTCGCAGAATGCATCGGAAAATGTAATTAAAGAAACTCTTGGCGAAAATTATAAGTTCTGGCAACTTCTAAAAGATGTTCAGAAACTTAAAGGCGTTCAGGCAAGAATGGACTACGCAATCGAAATTTACTAAGATACTGTTTATAGCGTGAATTCTAAAGATCGTTGCTCGAAAGGGCAGCGGTCTTTTTTGCTTTTGCAAAGGATAATAAAAAAGGAAAGGGTGCCTGGGAAGCACCCTTTTAGCTTACTTGAAATAATTGCCGCCTTGCTTAGGAGTAAGCGAGATATTAACTAAACTGCTAAACAAAAAAAATGGTTGCACAGTGGTAAAAAGTTTTTTAAATAAACGCCTATAATTATTTTATAGAAATTTTTTGACTAGTATGTGAGGATTAAATAATTTTGTTGGATCGTCGGCAAAGGGTGAAAAATCAGAATGTTATTAGGCTGCAACTTGAATTCCAGTACGTTTAATTTCAACAACAAAAGGATTTCCAGAGTTGTAATCGTTTAAAGAAATTGGATGAGGCTCTATTCTAGTGTCTATGCTTGCAGCTAATATCATTAACTCAACTTGTAGTTCAAAACGTTTTTCATCCTCAAGGTTTCCAAAGATTAATGCTAAATCAATGTCGCTTTCTTCGTTCGACCTCCCTTTGGCAAATGAACCAAAAAGCATAGCAAATTCAAGGTCTGCATATTTTTCTTTAACAGCCTTAAGATATTCGACCAGTATTATATTAATGCTTTTATCCATATACGCAGTTCGGTTAAGTTATTAATCCATTGAATTGTAAATTCAGGAGTGCATTTTATTTTAAAACTTGTTTTGTAGTCGTCATATCTTGCATTAATGTTAAAAGCCGTTATTGTAATAAGCTGCTCTTTTTGAATGTCGTTAATCTCTAAGTCTGATTTTTCAGCCAATCTTAAAAGATTATGGATATATGGAGGATATTCAGACTTAACTTTAACGAAATATGCCTTCAATAACTTTTCAAGCATTAGGTGACCAATAAACAATGACCAGCTATATCTTTTTGCTGCAAATAAATCAGTCATAGTATCAAAATCTTCGTCGGAGCTATCCAACCAATACTTTACTAGCTTATTCTTATCTAATCCAACGTTTTCCATTATTACAAAGATATGAATTATTAACACAGAATCAGAATCATTCTAAAAATTTTGATTAGTTGATGAAATTTTTAACAAAATTTAGATGTTTTTAAACAAAAAACCAGACTCTAAACAGAATCTGGCTTCTTTATAATTCTATTACAAATTAAACAAGCTCTAAAGCGTGTTCTAAATCGGCAATAATGTCTTCGCAATCTTCGATACCAACCGAGAAGCGAACAAGTCCGTCGGTAATTCCAGCAGCTTCGCGAGCTTCTTTTGAGAGGCCAGCATGTGTCATTGATGCAGGATGCTGAATTAGAGTTTCAACACCACCAAGCGATACTGCTAACATTGCAAGATGTACATTGTCCATCATTTTTTCACCTGCAGAAAATCCACCTTTTAGTTCAAAGCTAATCATTGCACCAAAACCGCTCATTTGTTGTTTTGCAAGTTCGTGTTGTGGATGCGATTTTAATCCAGGATATTTTACCCACGATACTTTTGGATGTTTTTCAAGGTATTCGGCAATAATCTGCGCTGACTGTTGCGATCTGTCCATGCGAATAGCAAGAGTCTTTAAACCACGATTAACAAGATAAGCTTGGTGTGGATCCATATTCCCGCCCATGTAAACCATTGTTTGGCGTAGTTTTTTGTAAACTTCAGGATCTTTTGCAATTAGAGCACCACCAACTATATCGGCATGACCGTTGATAAATTTGGTTATTGAATGCAAAGAAATATCTGCTCCTAAATCTAGTGGTTTTTGCAAATATGGAGAAGAGAATGTGTTATCAACACAAACCAAAATACCGTGTTTGTGAGCGAGTTCCGAAGCAGCTCTTAGGTCGGTGAGCGCAATTGTTGGATTTGTTGGAGTTTCGATATACAGCAATTTTGTATTTGGTTTAATTGCTTTCTCGATATTAGAAATTACCGAAGTGTCAACAAAATCGTATTGAACA
Source organism: Bacteroidales bacterium (assembly GCA_028696755.1). The sequence goes on from JAQVGK010000048.1 coordinate 10,331, forward strand.
CCAAATCTTGAAAAATCTCTTTCTAAAACAGCACGAGATGGACCATAAACAGCATCGGTGCTAATCATGTGATGATCTTTACCTAGTAATGCCAAGTAAACGGTTGTAACAGCAGCCATTCCGCTTGATAAAGCGATACCACGATAGCCGTTTTCGAGCTGAGCCAATTTTTCCTCAAATGAATTGATTGTTGGATTTCCGATACGTGTGTATATGTATCCCGAATCTCTACCGGCAAAACAATCTGCTCCGTGTTTAGAGTTTTTAAATCTGAAAGTTGATGTTTGATAAATCGGCGGTACTGCTGATCCCAAAACATCGTCGTAATCACCAGCGTGAATGAGTTTGGTGTTAAAACCCTTGTTTTTAGTTTCCATTTTTACTTAAATATGTGAGTAATTTTGTGTTAAGACCACAAAAGTAGAAAACTTAATCCGAAATGGAAAAATAAATTGTTTTAAATAAGGTATAAACTATAATTCAAATATTATAGAATTTCTAAAACCACTGTTTCTTCCTGAACATCAATACGCCTATTGCTGATAATACAACAGATAGAATAATGATTGCCGGCATTGCCCAATTTGCTTTCTCTAAAAAGTTTGGAACATTCATGCCGAAAATACTGGCGATGAGTGTAGGAATCATTAAAATGATTGAGATTAGTGTTAGTTGTTTCATTACAGTATTCAGATTATTAGAAATTACCGAATTAAACGAATCGGCTAAACTGTTTTGAATATCGGAATATATTTGTGAAGTTTCCAGTGCCTGCTTTGTTTCGATAATGGCATCCTCAAGCAAATCTTCGTTAAGCTCGGTAGTTATGCGTTTTGAGTTACGTAGTTTTGCCAATGTAATTTCATTTCCTTTAATGGATGTAACAAAATAAACTAATGATTTCTCCAACTTCATCAACTTGTTTAATTCTTTGTTTTTTACCGACTTCTTAAAATCTTTTTCAATTATTTCGGTCATTTGATTGATTTGCTTCAGATTTTTAAGGTAAAGCGAGCCAGAACGTAAAAACAAGCGTAAAACAAAATTAATGCTGTCGTTAATATTTACATATTGTTCTCTTAGGTTTGCGGGAACACCCGGAGGTAAAACTTCATTTTCTTCCAAGCAAACGGTAAAAGTGTATTTTTCCTTAATGATTATTCCGAGAGGAACAGTCATAAAAGGAACACCATTGTTTTTCTGCTCAACAGGAATTCGGATAATTACTAATGTGTGCTCATCTTCAAACTCAACACGTGACCGCTCGTCGGAGTCGAGAATATCGTAGAAAAGGTCGGTAGGAACATCGTACTTTAACGACAAATCCGCAATTTCTTCTTCTGTTGGTTTGATTACATTAATCCAGTAATTAAAAGCCGGCTCTGCAATTTCGGTATAGCCACCGAATGTTTTAAAAATCTTAATCATAGTTAAGTCTCCTTACACATTTTACCGTAAGGACACTCAAAAAAAAGGCCTTACAGTCTGTTTGTAAATTGTTTAATACTACTGTGATACGGGCCTTCGTCCATTTCAATTTAATTTTAAAATTATTGACGCAAAAGTAGTTTAAAATATCAAGCAGAAAAATAATTTTGTCAGGTAAAAAAAACATTTTATATTTGCAATCCCAAAACGGTACCTTGGCCGAGTGGCTAGGCACCGGTCTGCAAAACCGGCTACGGCGGTTCGACTCCGCCAGGTACCTCAAAAAAAGCCATCCTTTTCGGGTGGCTTTTGGTTTTTTATGGCATTAATGATCCTATAGATCGGAA
>JAQVGK010000049.1 GCA_028696755.1 Bacteroidales bacterium
TGTTTCGATAAGTGGCATTCCCAAACGATCGGTTTTATAAATTCTCCAGTGACCGATATCGCTAATTTCGCGACAAGAGTCCTCTTCGATACTTAATTGAATCAATCTTACCTTTTTGTTGCGAAGTTGAATTTCGCCTTCAACACCAAGAATTGCAGTACGTTGGAACCCAGTTGGAATACTTCCGTCGAGATACTGCTTGCGGGTAATATGAACCTCTCCAACAACATTAAACTTTGAAAGAATGGTAATTTCCAAAGCGATATCCAAAGCCTGACGATTAATTAGAAACGGTGGAGTATCATCAACTTCGTAAGTACATGCATTCTCGTTGTTGATTCGATATATGATGTTCTTTTTTGTTTTAAACTCCATAAGTGCAGTTCCGTCGTACTCTCCAAGCTCGCTAAGAGTTGGACGCATGTGGCGGATAACCTCAGCGTCATAATCATCATGCTTGTGGAAAATTCCAGCCGGACAATGGCAGAAAAGTTTTTTCTCTGTTAATAACTGTTGGTGAACTTCGAGTCCCGACATAAACCCGATACGGTTGTAATCGTCCTGTGTAGCTTCTTTGCGCGGCACGTATCCGATCTTCTTCAGTGTTGCAAGATAGTTGCTGTAAGGATCAAACTGATTTTTCATTATCGTGTAGTGTTTAATTTTTTTATGGCACCAAATTTATATTTTGTTTGGGACAAAAGCAAAATATATTTTTCAACTTTGAAAAAAGTGCCTAAAATGACTAGCGCGGTGCAGTGATCCGCTAGCTAGCGGACGAACACTTCGGTGCGTACTAAGGGTGAGAACAGAATTTGTCTATCATTTTGTTTTTGGGATCTTTTCAACGTTTCCATAACCGCTAGGGCGGATGATGGAAAGTTAAAAAAGATTATGCAAAGTTCTAGACTTTGCATTGTCGGTAAAAAATATTTAATTCTATTGCAATTGTTTTGGAGGCAATGCAAACGTCGGTGAAGAAGTAAAATTGCCTAACACTACCTTTAAACTTGCATGCAAGACAATGGTAGGGTATCGTGTGATACCAACAGAAGAACGGTTCGTCAGCTAGCTAGCGAATAACCGCATCGCAATAGAACAACCGAACCGCCAACTGGCGGTGAGCTCAGCAAAGCTAATCGAACAATAGAACAATAGAACGGTTCGACGCAAAGCTCACCGCATCGCATTTGAACATTTGAACATTAGAACATTAGAACAATAGAACAATAGAACATTAGAACAATAGAACAATAGAACAATAGAACAATAGAACAAAAAGGCTGCACCAAGCTAAATCCAGGCAATATCCCTCCTTAGCCTCAGCCTCAGCCTTAGCCTAGAAAGTGAACATTAGAACAACCGAACCGCCAACTGGCGGTGAGCTCAACGAAGTTAATAGAACATTAGAACAATAGAACGGTTCGGCTAAACGCTCACCGCATCGCATTAGAACAATAGAAGCGATGCGCTGAGTTTATCGAAGCGTAAGAACAATTTGTGCAGGATTCAGAATTACTTGCGTGCGTTGCACTGAGTTGAATCGAAGTGAGCCCTGCGGGGTTTTGCAGCTCTTTCAGGCTGAAGGCCTGATTTATTTCAACCTGATGCACCAGCATCAGGTTGATAGATATAAATACCACTGGAGCGCTGTTGGCGCGGCTTAAATGTAAAATACTAGAAAAGTACGACCTGAAAATAAAGTAGAATTCTATGTTCTCTATGGTTTTTGTCCGTTAGGCGATGCGCTGAGTGAGTCGAAGCGACATAAATATCCATAGAGAATTTTGTTTAAATGCAATCCGATTCCGCGTTAGCGGATATACAATAGAACAATCGAACGGTTCGGCTTCGCTCACCGCACCGCATTATAACAACCGAACAATCGAATAATAGAACAAAAAGGCTGCAATAAGCTAAATCCAGGCAATATGCCTCCTTAGCCTTAGCCTCAGCCTTAGCCTAGAAAGTGAACAATAGAACAGTAGAACAAAAGAGCAAAAAGGCTGCACTAAGCTAAATCCAGGCAATATGCCTCCTTAGCCTAGAAAGTGAACATTAGAACATTTGAACAATCGAACAATCGAACATTTGAACAATCGAACAATCGAACATTTGAACAATCGAACAATCGAATTAAGAACAATCGAATTAAGAACAATCGAATTAAGAACAATTGGTGCAGAGCATATCATTTGTAGTATCTTCAGGCTAAAAGCCAGATTTATTTCAACCTGATACGCCAGCGTCTGGTTGATAAATGCAAATACGCTTGAGCGCTGAAAGCGTGGCTTAAAAAATATCAGTCGAACAAAAATGCTAATTTCTTCATTCCATTGATGATTTTAATACAAATTTCTTCATTTGATTGAAGATTTTAAAGTATTTATATTGATAAATCCAGGAAATTCATCCGGTTTACAACTAGAAATTCTGCATCGGGATATTGCGCTTGAAATGATGCAGGAATTTTAGCCTTTTTATCTCCCCACTTGAATTCGTAGGCGCGAATGTATCCGTTATGCTCTTCAACTAAATCTATTTCTTGACCAGAATATGTACGCCAAAAATAAAAGTTTGCAGGTTCTCTCCTATTATTTCTAAATTTAATTCGTTCGCTTATTAAAAAACTTTCCCATAATGCTCCAATATCATTGCGGAGATGTGAGGGTCTAAAATCGCCAATAACCGCATTACGAATTCCATTATCATAAAAATACCATTTGCTTGATTTGCTTATTTCTTTACGTGGATTGGATGAAAAAGCAGGTAATTTAAAAATAACAAAGGTTTTTGAGAGTAAATCAAGATATTTTTCGACCGTATTCCTACTAAGAGACAATTGTCTTCCAAGCTCTTCGTAAGAAACTTCGCTTCCAGTTTGAAAAGAAATTAATCGTAACAGATCCCTCATCTTTCCAGAATTTTTTATCCCATCAATCATCAATATATCTTTCAACAAATATGAGTTGGCAATTTCGTTAAGGTACAACTGTTTTTTAACATAATCTGAGATTGACGACAGTTCGGGATATGAGCCATAAATCAATCTTTCTTCTAGATTCTGTATTAACGCAATGCGCGTCTCCTTATCTAAAAGCTCATTTTGAGAAAAAGGGAACAGTTTGAAAGTATAAGACCTGCCAACCAAAGGTTCTCCAGTGGAATTTTGCAAATCAAATGCTGAAGATCCCGAAACTAATACAGCAACATCTTTTATTCCGTCAACAATAAGTTTTAAAATTTTACCTATTTCAGGAATACTCTGAGCCTCATCAATTACCAATAAATCAGTTCCGGCTAGAAGTTGACGGTAATTTAAAACAGTTCTTTCTGACAGTAATGCCGAGGTTGTAAAATCCTCACCGTTTAAAACCGAAACTTTTCCTTTATATCGAGAGACTAACTGCTCCAGCAAAACAGTTTTACCAACCCTTCTGGCTCCATAAATCAAAATTACTTTTCCGGAAACAAGTTCCTCAAAAATCCTATCTTCAATTTCTCGTTTCAGCATAAAAATATCATTATATTTTTGCAAATATAGCGAAATTCTTCATTCAATTGAAGAATTTAATACAAATTTCTTCATTTGATTGAAGTTTTTAAAGAATTTTTAGAATCACACAAAATACTATTGCAAAATTTGACTTAATAAACCTCTATAACTTCGCAAGATGCATTAAATTACGAACATATTAACCTTGGCATGAGTTAAAAATAAGCACAAAAGAGAAACGCAGAAGTTCAAAAATTACATCACAAAGAAATGAAATGTAAATTGTACTATTTACTCAAACACAAATAACTATTAAATCTACTTTCAAGCTGCTCATATGCGTCGTTAAACCACCTTAATAATTCCAGCTTTTTCTTTTGCGACTCTTTTGACTCGTCTTCACCAATATTAACTAAAATAATCGAATTATCAATAACTTCATCAATAAATTTAACAATATCAGTATCAAACAAAAACGAACAATGCTTACGCACTCTACTAAGGTTCGAAATTTTAACTCTTGTAGTTGTTGCCTCGGCAATTAAATCATGAATAAAGCTGCTTAAAATCTGGTAATGCGAAATTCTCAACTTAAAAAGTTCTATTTTCTGACTTTTTAACTCCAAGGCAGTTGATTGCTTATCGATTTTAGAACTAAGCCTAATCTGAAAAACAAGAATAACAATCGTGCAAAAACTAAAAAAATATTCAAAAAAATTTTTAAATAAAATTGAGCCAAAATCTGTAATAAATGTAAAACAAACTTGTTCCATAAAAAATAAGTTAAGTAATAACAATAAATGTTTAATAATTACTCATTGCGCCAATTCCAATAAGCATCTTCATCTCCATCAAATGCACTATTCAGAGTTTCGTTATCCCAATCACGCTCTTGCTCATCAAAATAAGCACGGTCAACCTCTTCTTGCAGTGCAAAAATTTCATATTTAAGATTATTAATCTTTCTCAGAGACTCAATATAATTTAATCTTTCAGTCGACATACTATCGTAAGTGCTGAAATTTGCATTCTTTATTGCCCTAAACACGTCACTGCATAAACAAAAATCATTAACACGTTCGATCATTTTTAAAACAAATTTATAATCCCTTTCAATAGCATCAATTACAGCTTCTTCTTTATTTGAATGAGGTGATATTTTACTACTAGCTGAATATATATACATCCGCTCGTTTCTATCTTGAAAAGGTATAGACTCAAGATAATCAATCTTGGCCTTGAGCTCTTCAATTATTTTATTATGGTCGGTTAAGAAATAAATTAAACGATCTTCTGAATAATCTTCTAACCAATGAATAAACTCCTCTCTATCAAAATATTTAAGTAAAAAGCCATTAAAAAAATCTGTATTTAAAGAATTATTATCAACACGACAGTTGTAACTATAATATCCTATATAACAATTATCTTCATTTAAAATCCAACGGTCCATATACTTAAAGAATAATTCTGTTGACCATTTAACAAACGGATTTCTTGATAAAACATCAAACCTAACATAATTTAAATATTTATCAATTATTTCTTCATCCCATTCAATTATTGCCTTGCTGCACAAAATTTCCCAATTAATAATTCCACAATAATCCTCTAAAATAGATTCTATATCATAATAAGAATTTGATTTCATAAACGAAACCCAATCCCATTCGTCCTTATATTTAAATAAAATATCGTCATCCCAATAAATTGTATCTAACCTGCTTAATTGGGCGACAGTAATTTCAGGGTAATCCAAAAGAAACTTTTCGAAGCCTTGTAAACTTAATATTAGTTCTCCACCTCTATAATAAAATATTTTATATAAATTATTTTCAGATTTTTCATAATTGCTCTGTGGTAAATAGTGGAACATTTTATTGAGATTAGAGTTTAACTCCAATTTTCTAAAAACATTATACAGGTCATTAAACTCACAAATTACCTTTTCACATCGTTTACCACTTAAGTACACGTCATTATCTTTCTCAATTAAATTCTTTATCTCAAATCTAAATAATCTTAGAAATTCATCTTCATCAATAAATTGCAAACAATTATTCACAAATTTCATGTCCCATTTAATTCGCCAACTATATTTATGTACTAAATATTTAGTCCATTGTATCGATTTATTTTTTGCAAAGAAATTCCAGTTTATTTTGCTTTCAAAACAATCAATCATTCTAAAATCCCACAGAACATTTTCATTTTGTGATAAAAGATCCCAATCCCAAAATTCTTCAAACTCTTTTAGAACATCTATTTCATACTTAAAACATTCGCTAGTACTAAAAACTTTCCAATCAGAATTACATAAATCAATACTTCTTCGAATATCGGTAACAGTAAAATTAACGATTGATTTTTTAAATTTTATATTGGGATAATCCTTAATTAAAATTAAATAGTCTTCCCAAGAAAAATTTATTAAGCTTTCCTCCAAATCTAAATTTGACCTGCTATCAATGTTAAGGTTTTGTAAAAATGCCAAATCCCAAATAAAACTTTTATTCTTGCGAAAAAAATCTGTATAAAGAATATCATCCTTACATTTAACAATAAGCTCCCTAGTCCATGAAATATTAGGATTTTCAATTAAAAGATCCAAATCAAGAATGTCATAAAATCTAACAATTTCATCGTCCTTAAAAGGGAATAAAGTTGATAGCATAATCACAAAATGATTTGCTAAATTCGTATTGTGAGGGAAAAACTTGCTTAATGTAAGTCTTTCATTCAAATGTTCATTAGATACAACCATACAACAAGTTTATTAAAATACTAAATTCTAATTTTAACTTTATTTAAATGCGAAATTTAATAAAAATACTCAGAACTTTATATAAATTTCTTCCTACTCAACTTCGTGCTCCGCAAAATTATACCCAGCCTTTTCGTACCTTTTAAACATTGGCTGCAAACGTTTTTTGAAAGCCGCATAAGAAGTATCTCTGTCGCTCGACCATGCCACTTCGCTTAGAGCAGCCATACGAGGCAAAACCATGTATTGGATATGATCAAGATCGAGAATATATTCTGTCCAAACATTTGCCTGAATACCTATAATATGATTGGCTTCTTCTGTACTTAGTGAATCGGGCACAGGCTCCCACGAATAAATCTTTTCGCAATTAGTAAATCCACCAATTGCAAAAGGTTCGTTTTCCTGGTCTTCGCTTTGATAATGATCAAAATAGCAGTATTCGCCAGGAGTTAATATTGCATCGTGGCCCATCTTTGCTGCCGCAACACCTCCCGATGTTCCACGCCACGACATAACTGTCGCATTTGGTGCTAATCCTCCCTCCAAAATCTCGTCCCAACCAATAATTTTCTTTCCTTTTGAGTTAATGTATTTTTCCATTCGCTGAATAAAATAGCTTTGCAACTCATGCTCATCAGCCAAACCTTCATTTTTCATCCTCTGCTGACAGCGTGGGCATGTTTCCCACCTTGTTTTAGGACATTCATCGCCGCCTATATGTATATATGGAGAATTTGGAAACATCTCGCATACCTCATCAATAACCTTCTCCATAAACTCAAAGGTTTTTTCATTTCCAGCGCAATAAACATCATCAAAAACTCCCCATGTTGTACCAACTTCGTAAGGACCACCAGTACATCCAAGCTCAGGATAAGCAGCAAGTGCAGCAAGCGAATGGCCGGGCATTTCAATCTCAGGAATTACAGTAATAAATCTGTCCTCGGCATACTTAACAATTTCGTGAATCTGATCTTGAGTGTAATATCCACCATAAGGAATTCCATCGTATTCGCCCCAGTTTTTCTTAATAACAGTCTCTTTTCGCATTGATGATATTTTTGTTAACTCTGGAAATGCTTTAATTTCGATTCTCCACCCCTGATCTTCGGTAAGATGCCAGTGAAATGTATTAAACTTGTGCATTGCAAGCATGTCAATATAAGCTTTAACATCCTCAACCGGAAAAAAATGACGACACACATCTAGGTGCATTCCACGATATTTGAATCGAGGAGAGTCGTTAATTTCAACAAAAGGCAAAACAATATTCCCAGGATTTTTTCCACCTTCGAGCTCAGCTGGCAACAATTGTCTCAATGTCTGAAAACCATAAAACAAACCTGCGTATCCTGGCGAGACAATCTCTATCCCGTTTTCATCAATTCGAAGATTATAAGATTCAGGATTTCCCTCGCCTGCCATAGTAAAAAATATATTGGTACCCGATTGTTGCTTCTCTGGAACATCATCAATTTTAAACGATTTTCCAAGATAATCCATCACATATCTTTTTATTTTACCAGCATCGGGACAATTCTCATTAATGATAATATAAACCTCATCCTCAACAGCTAATTCACCATTATTAAAATTTAGTTCCGTAGGTTTGGGAATAATATTGTTCTCAAACGAATACTTTTGTTTATTTTTGCAAGAAAGCAAAACTGCTGAAACAAGTAAAAACAGAATAATTGATTTTCGCATATGAATTTTTTTAAAAATATTTCTTCAAAAATAATAATATTTGCTTCAATCGCTTTATTGGCAGGATTATTTTCTTGCAATCAAAAATCGACACGCAAACAAATAAATCTTAACGAAGGATGGGAGTTTTATTTCGTAGAAACTGGCAAATGGTATCCTGCAACAGTTCCGGGAAACATTCATACCGACTTATTTGCAAACGATTTGATTGAAGACCCATTTTATGGAACAAATGCCGACAGCTTAGCCTGGATAAGCGACAGAGACTGGAAATACAGAAAGGAATTTGATATTTCGCCCGAATTTATAAACCGTAACCTCGAACTAGTTTTTGATGGAATTGATACGCATGCTGACGTATTTCTAAACGGAGAAAAGCTTGGTGAAACTCAGAATATGTTTCGTCAGTGGGTTTTTGTTATAAGCGATTCTGTCAGAAAAAAAACCGACAATTTACTAGAAGTAACATTTCATCCATCGTCAAAAATCAATGATCAAAAACAAAGCGAAGGAGCCTATGCAATTCCCGACAATCACGGCAATACCCGAAAATCTCCTTTTCAATATGGCTGGGACTGGGCTCCAAAACTCGAAACTTGTGGAATTTACAAAGATGTTTACATAAATTCGTGGGAAAAGCTAAGAATTAAATCGGTAAAAATCGAACAGAAACTACTTACCGACACAGCCGCAATTCTTATAGCACATATCGAGCTAGAATCTGAAAACTTTTACAATGGCAATGTTGTAATTTATTCTCCACACCACAAATTCGACACTCTAGCAACAAAACTCGACATTTACGAAGGTTGTCAGACCTATCAAGTAGAATTCAAAATAAAAAATCCAGAACTGTGGTGGTGCAACGGACTTGGAAATCCTACAATGTACGATATAAACGTCCAGGTCAGCACAAAATTTAGAATGGAAGAACAAAAGCTAAAAACAGGATTACGAAAGATAGAACTAATTACAGATACTGATGAACACGGACAAAGCTTCTATTTTATCCTGAATGGAATTCCGGTTTTCGCAAGAGGAGCCAATTGGGTTCCGGCGGAGTGTTTTAGCGGATCAAACTCAGAAGCAAACTACAAAGATCTGCTCGAATTGGCGAAGGATGCAAACTTTAACATGCTTCGAGTGTGGGGTGGCGGAATTTACGAAAATGATGAATTTTACAATTTTTGCGACTCGCTTGGCATAATGGTTTGGCAAGATTTTATGTTTGCCTGTGCTATGTATCCACTTGATGATAATATGCGAAATAATATTTCGGAAGAAGTAAAATATCAAGTAAAAAGGTTATATAATCATCCATCTGTTGTAATGTATTGCGGCAATAATGAAATAAGCAATGGATGGTTCGATTGGGGTTGGCAAAAGCAATTCAATATTACTGTCGAAGACTCTACAAAAATCTGGAATGATTACGACGAGCTTTTCCACCGTATTATTCCAAAAGCCATCAGCTCCGAAGATAAATCGAGAAAGTACATTCCCAGTTCACCGTTTTTTGGCTGGGGACATAAAGAATCGCTTACACATGGCGACTCACACTACTGGGGAGTATGGTGGGGAATGGAAGATTTCGATATGTATTACGCAAAAACAGGCAGATTTATGAGCGAATATGGCTTTCAATCTCTTCCCGAAATAAAATCGCTCGAAAAGTTCATTCCAAAAGATTCTCTTTACCGCTATTCTGAAAGTTTAAAATCACATCAGAAACATCCTTTTGGATTTAAAGCAATTGCCGAATACATGCAAAGAGAATATCCGTATCCACAGGATTTTAGTGACTATGTTTATATGAGTCAACTCTTGCAAGCCGAGGGGATGCAAACTGCTTTCGATGCTCATTTATCGGCAATGCCTTACTGTATGGGTAGCCTTTTCTGGCAATACAACGATTGTTGGCCTGTGATTTCATGGTCGGCAGTTGATTATTACCACCAGCCAAAAGCATTGTATTATTTCGCTAAAAGATCTTTCGAAGCAGTAAGCATTGCAGCTTTCGAAAACGAGAACAAACTAAATATTTTTGCAATAAATCATAAAAACACAACCATCAATGCAAAGGCAGTTATAAAGTTTTGTGATTATTCGGGAAATGTAATTCTTGCAGACTCAACAGTTAGTATCCTTAACATTGTTACTTCTAACGAAATTATCTTCGAACATCCAGATGTTATTGCAAATTACCCCGACAGTTGTTATGCCGAAGTAATTCTTACCGACTTTAACGAAGGAACACTACTTGCAAAGAGAACATTATTAATTAATAATAATATAATAGCTGGCTTACCACAACCTGAAATGCATTACAACATAAAAAAACAAAAGGATTTTGTTGAAATTGAGATAAAATCCAAGGTCTTTATTAAATCTTTGCAAATTTCAGCCAATCAAAAAGGACGATTTAGCGATAATTGGATTGATATTGTTCCTGGAGAAACTAATATTATTAGATTCTATCCTACTGAAAAAGACAAAAAGCTGGAGCTTGAATTTAATTCGCTGAATAGGGTTTTGGAAAGAATAACTCCTGATAATTAGTAAGAGAGGGTCAGAGAAATTTACATTCAGCCCTCCGGGCTGTGGTGTATTTGTATTTGCTTACCATTGGCAACAGAAGTAGCCAATGGTTATGGATATTAAGTCCTCCGGACTTGTTGGGCTATTTTAATTTAAATGAAAACATTTGTTTGGCATTACACATTCAGCCCTCTGGGCTGTGGTCGATTAGCATTTGCGTACTATAGGCGACAAAAGTCGCCTATAGTTATGGATATTATGCCCTACGGGCATTTCGGGCTATGTAATTTGCTGAAGTTCTAACAAAGTTAATTAGCAAATCAAAGCAGCCTAAGCTCGGAGTGCTTAACATCCATAACTGTCAGCGAAATGCGATAGCATGAGCTGGCAGTAAAAAACGATAAATCAAAACAGCCTAAGCACGGAGTGCTTAACATCCATAACTGTCAGCGAAATGCGACAGCATGAGCTGGCAGTAAAAAACGTTAAATCAAAACAGCCTGGAAGGCTGAATGTGATAGATAACTATTTCTGTAAATTCAGACCTCTACGTCTATCGTAATTTAAAAAATACAAGCCTAACAAAGTTAATTAGCAAATCAAAGCAGCCTAAGCACGGAGTGCTTAACATCCATAACTGTCAGCGAAATGCAATAGCATGAGCTGGCAGTAAAAAATCGTTAAATCAAAACAGCCTAGAAGGCTGAATGTGATAGATAACTATTTCGGCAAATTGAGACCTCTACGACAATAATAATTTTAAAACTCACTCCTATCTGATTTTGTCGAATACTTTTATAAATTTAAAAATAGTATGATTCATAAATTCACATTCAGCCCTCCAGGCTGTGGTACATTTCTTTTTGCATACCATCGGCAACAAAAGTCGCCGATGGTTATGAATATTAAGTCCTCCGGACTTTTTTGGGCTATTCTAATTTAAATGAAAACATTTGTTTGGAATTGCACATTCAGCCCTCTGGGCTGTGGTCGATTAGCATTTGCGTACTATAGGCGACAGAAGTCGCCTATAGTTATGGATATTATGCCCTACGGGCATTTCGGGCTATGTAATTTGCTGAAGTTCTAACAAAGTTAATTAGCAAATCAAAGCAGCCTAAGCACGGAGTGCTTAACATCCATAACTGTCAGCGAAATGCAATAGCATGAGCTGGCAGTAAAAAAAACGTTAAATCAAAACAGCCTGGAAGGCTGAATGTGAGAGATAACTATTTCTGTAAATTGAGACCTCTACGACTATCGCAATTTTAAAAATACAAGCCTAACAAAGTTAATTAGCAAATCAAAGCAGCCTAAGCACGGAGTGCTTAACATCCATAACTGTCAGCGAAATGCGATAGTATGAGCTGGCAGTAAAAAACGATAAATCAAAACAGCCTGGAAGGCTGAATGTGAGAGATAACTATTTCTGTAAATTGAGACCTCTACGACAATAATAATTTTAAAACTCACTCCTATCTGATTTTGTCGAATACTTTTATAAATTTAAAAATAGTATGATTCATAAATTAACATTCAGCCCTCCAGGCTGTGGTACATTTCTTTTTGCATACCATC
>JAQVGK010000050.1 GCA_028696755.1 Bacteroidales bacterium
ATTTTTGTTAATGTTTTCGATACGCCTGATGCCACAATCACACATCCCGGCACATTTTGCTCTGGCGATGCTGCAATAAATTTACCTGCTGCTTCAACTGGTGGAACATGGACTGGAACTGGTATCACAAATGCTACTAACGGAACATTTAATCCTGCAACAGCAGGAGCAGGAACACACACAATAACTTATAATGTTGGCACAGGAACATGTTCAGATTCTGACCAGATAGATATAATAGTAAACTTAACTCCAAACGCAACAATTACAAACCCCGGAGACTTTTGCAGCACCGATACAACTTACGCATTAGAAGCATTTCCTTCAGGTGGAATTTGGTCAGGATCTGGCATAACAGATGTTAATAATGGATACTTCAATCCATCGTTAAGTCAGATAGGAAATATTTATATTTATTATTCAATAATAGAAAATGGCTGCACTGGAACAGACTCAACTGAAGTAAACATTCAAGCCAGTCCAAACGTTTCAATAACATCTATAGATACAATCTGTTATGAATATAAAGAAATTCAACTAGAAGCTGTAACTGAAGGAGGCACCTGGTCGGGACCAGGAGTCTCTCAAGAAGGTATATTTAGTATTTATTCGGCAGGAGTTGGCACACATCATATTACTTACGAATTTCAGGGAAGTTGTGGAGAAATAGGAGAAATAGACATTGTTGTTCTTCCTAACATAAATAATTCTAACTTTATTGTTCAGAACCCCTATTGTATTGGAGGTAATGATGGTACAATTGAATTACATGTAAGTGGAGGTATAAGCCCATATAATTATCAGTGGGGAGAAATTAACTCAACAAACAATATTTTAACAGGTTTATATGCAGGAATTTACAACATTATCGTCACAGATTCAAACGGATGCTGGACAGAAATTTCGAACATAATACTTGAAGATGGAAACAAAGATTGTATTAGCATACCTAATGCTTTTACTCCAAATGGAGACAATACGAATGATCAGTGGTTGATTCAAAATATAAATGCATTCCCAGATCATATGGTAAAAGTATTTAACAGATGGGGTCAAGAAGTATATGTTGGATATTTTGGAGATGATCCTTGGGATGGAACATTTAACGACAAATTATTACCAGCAGGTTCGTACATTTATATAGTTGAAGTTAACGAAATTAAAAAAGAATTTGTGGGAATTGTAACATTAATAAGATAACACTTTAAACAAAAGAATATGAAGAAAAGAATTTTTTTATCAGGACTTATAATTTTATTGTCAACACTTAGCTATTATGCCCAAAACAATGTTGGGTTTGGAACAACAACACCACATAGCTCTGCATTATTGGATATGACTGCAACAGACAAAGGCTTACTAATACCTAGAGTGCAGCTTGTTGCTGTTACAAACGGGACAACTCCTGTTAACGGACCAGCAACAGGCTTATTGGTTTATAATGAATCAGGAGCATTAACTCCAGGATTCTATTATTGGGATGGAACTGAGTGGGTAATGGTAGGCGCAGGTGGTGGAGCAACATGTGTAACTTTAGACGAAGCTTATGATTGCGGAGGAGCAGGTGCTGGAAGGTTAATTACAGCAGATGGTGGAGCTGTTGACATTACAACTGCAACAAATAATGGAATTGCATTAATTGTCCGTCACACGGCTACTGGCGTTGCTATCGGAGCTATTTCGTCAAGCACAAGCAATCCTTATGCTGCTCTCGAAGCAAGCTCAGTCTCTACTGTTGGTTCATTTGCAAATCCAGTTGGCGCTTTATTTGGAAGTTATAATGGGACTGGGGACTGGTCGGCAGGTGTTGTCGGACAAAACGGAAGCTCGGCAGGGGATGCTCATGGTATCATTGGAATTTCAACAAGCGCATCAGCAGGAGGTATTTATGGTTCAAATGTTAATGGTTTTGGTGTGGTTGGTGATGCTTACTATGGAATCTTTGGACAGGCAAATAACCTTAATGGAGGAGGTGTAATTGGTCAACTTTCTGGAGCTTTAGGCGCCACTCAAGCAGGATATTTAGGGGCATATAGAAACACATATGAGTATGCAGTTTATGCAGACAACGATATTTTATTCGAGGGATATCTAGAAGGAGCTTCAGCAGGTTCATATAGAATAGCATTTGATGCTACTACTGGTAATGGTCAAGTTGTTGGCAATTTTGCTAAAGGATCTGGAACATTTAAAATTGATCATCCTCTTGACCCAGAAAACAAATATTTATATCACTCTTTTGTTGAAAGTCCTGACATGATGAATATTTACAACGGCATTGTAGAATTTGACCAAAATGGATTTGCAGAGGTTTCTTTACCTGAATATTTTAATGCCCTTAATAAAGACTTTAGGTATCAACTAACTGCAGTTGGAGCACCAATGCCAAATTTATATGTTGCAAAAGAAATAAACAACAACACATTTACTATCGGTGGTGGTGAGCCAGGAAAAAAGGTTAGCTGGCAAGTTACTGGAATTCGTCAAGACAAATTTGCAAATGCCAACAGAGTTGTTGCAGAAGTAGAAAAAGAAGATTATAATAAAGGAAGATATTTACACCCAACTCTCTTTGGCGCTCCCGAATCTCAGAGTGTTCATTTAAGAAATCCTAATGAAAAATCTTCTGCAAATAATGATGAGAGAATTAAAATTAATTCTTTAGATAAAAACGCTAAACCAAAAAGTTTATTTAGCAATCAATAAAATACTAAACTAAAGCTATCTTTTCATAAAAAAGCCCTTGCAATAAACCTTACAAGGGCTTTTTAATTTCTCAAATTTGAAATAAATAACTATATAAATCTCCTAACTTCGACACTGGGATACCCTACAGAAATATATCTTATTTTACATTTCAAACTTTTTTTCTTGATAAACCGAACGGAGTGAGCTCGTGAGCAACTTCGTTGGTTCACAAGGCCGGAGCTGGCACTTCGGCGTCGCTCAGTGACCACCCGGCGTTTGGCTTCGCCGAGCTAAAGGTTCTTCATGGCCAATGCGCATCGTTTCGAATACTAATTATCGCTTTATTCGCACCTTTAAAGCTCATAATATTTTATTTCCTTATGTTTGCCTAGCTTTTTCACATTGTATACGCACAGCATCGCAGATTATTCTATAACATGATAGGACAATATTGGTCATTTCTAATTCTATAGAAAAGCCTTAATACCACAAGATTGTTGATTTTACTTAATGGGGACACCCATTTTGGAATTTTATATTTTGTAAACTGCTGATTATCTGAAGGTTGCGAATTTTAGTAAAGAAAGGCGTCGAAGTCAGGAAAAACTATATAAAACTCAAAAAAAACCACCCCTCATCAGGATGGTTCTTCATTAAGCATTGTTTACCCACGATTACGCCATCAAAATAAATTTAATCTTCTCAATTCGTAATCGGGGTTAAAGTAAAACTAGAAAGTCCAGTTTAGGCCAAAACAAATTGGGTTAAGTTCGGGGCCTTTACCTTCGGCGTACAAAGTACTAAGATCGTATGATGCATAGAAGTTGATGTCCTGGTAACCGAAGAGGGCTTTTACACCATATCGGTATGAGTTTAAGAAATAATCTCCTTCGTTGCGGTATTTCAAATGAGTATCATCAAGGTTATATACATACTTAACTGCACCACCTAAACGGTATCCGGCGTATACACCAGCTCCAATACGGAAGTCGCGATGATTAACACCACTGTTCTTTTTTCCAAAGTGTACAATTGGGGTTAAGCTAATGTTTAAATAAGGTACTACAGTTTTACTTTTAATATACTCGGCACCGGCAAGATCGTGCGAAAAAAGTACATCATCATCGGTTTTTGTTACGCGAGTAGCTCTATCCTGATATTTAAAGTTGTACCACGAGAAATTTGCAGCAACATCAAGAGATAATGGTTTTGCGATATACCAACGTAGTCCTCCACCAACAGCGACATTCCACGAACCCCATGGTTTAACGCTATACTGTGCATTTACATCGTTTGGAAATCTGCCACCTTCGAGATAATTATTAAACCCAAAGTCATACATGGCAAAACCATGAAGTTTCTTCTCTTTCTTTGGCTCATCATCAATGTCATAATTGAGATTGATTGTCTTGTTCTCAACACCTTCAATTCCTTCGATATCAACCAATATTTCGTTATCAACGTTTCGTACAGTTACATTTATAACCGAATCAAGCCCCTCTAACTCTTCTTCAAGGCTATAAAACACGTCATTTAAGCTATTCATAACGGCTTCAACTTCAGCATCAAGATTTTCGATATCACCATATTCGTTAATAATAATTATCATTTCCGAATTGTCTTTGGTTTTTATCTTGATTGTGTCATCACCGATAAAGCCGTTGCCGTTAGCTGCTACAGTTGCAGAGATTAGTAATCCTGCTATTGCTGTAAAAAATAGTTTTGTTTTCATTGTTTTAAATTATTAAGTTTTACATTTATTATTTAATCATTACTCGAGAAAAGGAGATCTTCTTTGGCAATTTTAAGCTTTTCATAGGATCCTTTAATGTCGAGCTCTTTGCTAAAGTCGATTACCTTATTTATTGTAGTTTTTATTTTGTTCTCTTTTGGTGCTTTGATGTATTGCATAGAGTACTCAAAGCCATCGTTTTCTACAGGAATATCATTTCGGTACTCCATAAAAATGTAGTCGTCCTGCGTTTTAACTTCCTTTATATTCAGTGATGCTACTGGAATTCTCTCAGGAATTGATTCTTTAGTAACCATTATAATAATCTCGGATGGCTGTATTGTGAAATTATTGTTTGCAGAATTGCTGGAGTTTTCTTTTTCGTTAGTTTGATTAGCAAAATTCTGTTGATTGTCAGTATTAAGGTTTTGTAAAGAGTCAATTATTCTTGCTGGCACGTTAATTTCAGAGAATTGCGGTTTATTTGCAGGAGCTACACCTATTTGAGTACCATTTAACAGCCAGCCTGTAACTACTACCAAAATTACTGCGGCAGCAACTGATGAAGCGTATCCATACCAAGGAATTGAAATAGTTTTCTTTAGATATTTTTTGCCAGGAAAAACAACATTTTTATCGGCAACAAGTATGGTTTTTTGGTAAACTTCCCATGATTCGGCAATATCTGCATCATT
Source organism: Bacteroidales bacterium (assembly GCA_028696755.1). The sequence goes on from JAQVGK010000050.1 coordinate 5,116, forward strand.
GATGATCTTTTCAGAAATCATTTTATTGTCGTTGTCCGAAATTTGGTTTTCTAGTTTTGCAATAAGAAGGTTTTCGATTTGATTTTCGGCTTTCAGCAGATTTTTGCCAGGGTAAGTAACTTCTAAAGCAGGAAGCTTAAAGTCGTCGGCATCAATAAGATTTGAGGCAATTTCTGGATTGTTTTCGAGGAAAGCAAACAAAGCTTCTTCGTTATCGACAGAAAGTTTTCCGTCGAGGTAATCAACCCAGTATGATTCGTAGTTTGCGTTATTTATTATTGCTTTCATTACAGTACCTCCTCAAATTTGCCGACAAAATTTTTAGGATGTTGACGTGCGCGGAAGATGTAAACCTTAACCTGAGCTTCAGTTAAATCAGTAATCTGAGCGATTTCCTCGTAGGTATAACCTTCGTAATCACGTAGCATAACAACAGAACGCTGAATCTCGCTTAATTTTGAAAGGGCATTATCAATTATTTCTTTAAGCTCGGCCTGACGGTGCGAATTATGCTCACCGGCCCTTTCAATAATGTACGATTCTCCGCTAATACGTTTTTCGTGTCGAATAACATCAATCATTCTGTTGTATGCAATTCGGAAAAGGAAAGATTTGGCTTTTTCGAACTCTACCGATTCGTGATTTATCCACAGACGCTCGAAACTATCCTGGACAATATCTTGAGCTTTAAACTCATCCTTAATATTTCCTAGGATGAATCTGTACAGCCCGTCGGCATGTTTTTCTACTGTGATATTGTATTCTTTCGTTTTCATAATCGCCTGTCTGACGAACAATAATACGCAAAAGTTACAGGATGGAGAAAAAAAAATTACAAATGACAAAAAACAAATTACAAACTTAGCAGTAAAATTGGGTTTTGGGAATTTAGAATTTGTGATTTGTTTTTTTTACAAAAAAAAACAGAACCGGGATTCTCTCCGATTCTGTTGTGAAAGGAAAAACACACAAGCAATTTTTAATATTATTCTCCAGCGCTGTAAATTACAGGTTGTTCTTTGCTAAAACCAGTAACTTTAAACTCGGTGCGACGATTCATCTGATGTTCTTCTTCGCTGCACTTTACTCCGTTTGAGCATTTGTTAACGAGTTGATACTCGCCATAACCTTTAGCTGTAATTCTATCAGCCGCTATTCCATGCTCTACTATGTATTGAACAGCAGATTCGGCTCTTTTTTGAGATAGTGTTTCATTATATTTATCACTACCACGAGAGTCTGTATGCGAACCTAACTCAATAATAATGGTAGGATTTTCGAGCAATAGAGCAACAATTTTATCAAGTTCTAATGCAGCATCTGGTCTGATGTTCCACTTGTCGTAATCGTAGTAAATATTTTCGATAACTATAGGTTTGTTTACTACTATTCTTTCGAATATAAGCTGAACTTGAATTGTATCATTCATCGTTTCGCACTTGGTTTCTATTTTTGCAGTCTGCGCAAAGAAACTGTCGGAATATCCATTAATTGTATATTTTGCATCACAAGCTAAAACAGCATAATATGTCCCTGGTATTGCTTGAGGAATAGGATTTTCAACATCACTGTTTTCGGTATGATAATGCACTTTTATACCTTCGGCAACAACTAATTTTCCATCTTCGAGTCGCTCCCAAGTTGTAACGGCAAGAATGAGTTCTGTTGGCACTGGCGGTGGTGGCGGGTTGAATTCAAAGCTGTAAATATCATCAGAACCATTTCCACCATAACGGTTAGAGGCAAAAAAGCCTTTTGTTCCGCTTTCGGTAAATAAGATAGAGAAATCGTCACGTGATGAGTTTATTGGAGCCTTAAGATTTTCGGGCTGTGTCCAGTCTTTTTTACTACCTGTTGCTTTGTATAAATCCAAGCCTCCCATTCCCTGATGTCCATCGCTAGAAAAATACAAGCTTCCATCTTTATCAACCACAGGAAACATTTCTTTTCCCGCAGTATTTATTTGTTCTCCTGCATTTCGTGGATCGCCCCATGTTCCGTTGCTACGTTTCTCGCAATAATAAATATCGGTAGCACCAAGTCCGCCAGGCATATCCGAAACAAAATATAAAGTACTACCATCTGGCGAAATAGCAGGATGACCTACCGAAAATAAATCAGCGTTATTATGAGCAAATGCAGTAATTTCTGTCCACTTTCCATCGGCAAGCTTTGCCGAATAAATCTCGAGACGATTTGTGTAAATGTCCTGAACCTTATCGTCAAACCAGCTTGTAGGATCGGGGTTCGATTGAGTTTGTTTCTGCTTCACCGATTTTGTCCTGGTAAACCAGATTGTTGAAGTGTTCTCATCAAAAATTCCAGGTCCATTATGATAAACATGGTTTAAATCAGATACTGGGTCAATACTCTTTACATTTTCGCCATTCATCTCGATTTCGTACATTTTCAAAAATGGATTTCCAGTCCAGCCATATTCTTCGCCCGAATTGCCTTGAAGTTTTCTATCAGAAGTTAGAAAATATCCATCATTAACTTTTATTAATCCAAAATCGGAATTTGCTGAATTAAATCCTTCAACATTTTTCACATCAAAGAATTCTGGCGTTGCAGTCCATTCTTTTGCAGCTATGCATTGACTTATTTGCTCATCAGAGAAGCTCTTTGAATCTGGAAATTTTGTTCCAAGTTTTTCGAAATTTTCAATAGCTTCATCATATTTTGCTTCAGATTTTAGCAAAAGAGCATACTTTTTATAGTCCTCAGCTGTAGCCGATTCTTTTTCAACAAGTTTTGATAGCCATTTTTCGGCCTTTGCAGTCTCGTTAATCTGCATGTAGCAATAACTAATGTTGCGTAATTCATTATCCGTAGGAGTGTGCGACAAGAAATGAGATTCGAACCATTGAGCAGCCTTGGCAAATTCGTACTTCTCCATAAGCTGTTCTACCTTGGCATGCGTTGGCTGTGCCTGCAGAATTGTTCCGGCAAGCAATAAAATCGCTGTTAACCCGGAAATAAATATTGTATAATGTGTTTTCATCTTTTCAGAGTTTAAGAGTTAAAAATATCGAGGTGTCTTCATACGCGTATCGAGCTTTCCAGGCAAGGTGTAATCGAGCATAATTTCATGTCCACCCCAACCACTTAATGCAGTTAAACTATGTGTGTAAGCATAGCCAACGACAAAACTTTTTGAAATATTCCACTCGGTCATAAAAACCACAGCATCACGCATTTTAAGAGTATTATCAAGAGTCTGACTGGTTAGTAAGTCTGCTCCAAATCGGTAAGTTGCACCTAGCCAGAATGTTTCTTTAAACAGAAAGTAATTTGTTATGTCAACATTTGTAAGTGCTTTAAAATCTTCACGAATTAAAAAACTTGGTTTGTATTTTACGCTCTCGCCAAGATCAAATACATATCCAGCAGTCAAATAGTAATGTCTTTCCTGTGCAGTATTTAATCCATCAGGAGCTTGAATAATGTCTCCCAACATGTCGGTAACCGAAAGACCAGCATAAAACCTATCTGAATATAGGAACAAACCCATCTTTGGATCAAATCGCATTGTGTTAACTTTGGTAAGCGGAACCGCAGCATCGTCAATTGTTTCGCTAACAAGCTGAGTGCCGTCCAAAGTGAAATAACTTATCCCAGCAGCCAAACCCATCGAAAGTCTAAGTTTGTTATTTAACCTAAGGATGTATGAATAGCTTCCATAGAGTGATTGTTGATACTGAGCGCCGATTCTGTCGTTTATAAACTGAAGACCGAGACCCATTGATTCAGTTGGAGCTCCTTCGATGCTAATCATTTGTGTTGATGGCGCTCCATCAAGTCCTGTCCATTGCGAAGAATAAACAGAATTTATGCTTGTCCATTGCTTTGTTCCCGCATATGCTGGGTTAACTGTCATTGGATTAAAAATGTACTGGTTGAATACAGAGCTTTGCTGTGCAAAGCCCTGTATTGAGAACAGTACGATAACGATTATTATATATATCTTTTTCATTGCATTATTTGTTTTAAGTTAAACCAGTTTATCGTAAGATTGTTATGTAACCATCAAATGTTTTATACTCGTCACACATCTTAACTTTAAGGATGTAGAAGTAGGTTCCTTCGCTTAGATTTGACCCGTCCCAAAGATTGTTGTATGAAGCTCTTGAATAAACTTCGTTACCCCAGCGGTTAAATACCACCAACTCATTCTCTGGGAATAATTCGAGATTGCCAAACACTAGATAATCATTCTGTCCATCGTTATTTGGAGTAAACACATTATTTAGTTTTGGTGTTTCACTAATTTGCTCAGAGTCAATTACGATGTCGTAAGTTTTTTCGCATCCATTGATATCGGTTACTGTTACAGTATGAGTTCCAGCGCCAAGATCAGCAACAACACTCTGGTTCGATCCGTTTGCCCATTCATAAATGTATGGTTCGGTGCCACCAACTACTTCAATTTCAGCTGTTCCATCATTATTTCCATTACAATCGGCATTTGTCTTTGAAATTAATTCGAATGCTATCGGTTCGGCTGCAAATATTTCAGCTTCTGTTTGAGCAGGACATCCGTTAGAGTCGCGAATAGTAATTACATTATCGCCTGGAGCAAGATTGTTGATTATATTTGATGCTGTTACATCTGTTCCGTTTACGGTAAAGAGATATGGTTCAACACCACCCGAAACATTTACCTCAACAACAGCGTCGTTTATTCCTTCACAATTATTGTGGTTGATTACGCTTACTGTTGCCGACAAAGTGTTAAGACTTTCAACCGGAACTTCAACTGCTTGAGTTGTACATCCATTGGCATCTGTAACCACTAGATAAATGTTAGTTCCATTTGTCAATCCTTCAAAATTTCCAGTTGAAGCAAAGTTAACACCGCCATCGATAGAGTATTGATAAGGTGCTGTTCCTCCTGCACCAAAGATATCAATACCAACTTCACCAGTTCGGCAATGAGGAAGATATGTCATAGTTAGTAATTCAGGACCTCCAATTACAAAATCTGTAGTAAACGTACATCCGTTTGAGTCAGTGACCAAGAGTGTATAACTTCCTGATGTTAGTCCAATAAATGTACTTTCGGATTGAGGGATTCCTGAGTTTAACGTGTATGTATAATATCCAGTTCCACCAAACGCTGATACTGTAACGGTTGCATCATCGCCAGCGTAACAATCTGACTGCGAAATTTCAACACTAGCTTCAAGTTCTTCTGGATTTTCAATTACAAAACCTTCTACTGATACTGAACATCCGTTTTCGTCAGTTACAACAACTTCGTACAAGCCAGCAGATAATCCTGTGAAAGTATTGGTCAATTGTGGTTCTCCGCCATTAAGACTGTAGAATAAGATGCCTGTTCCGCCAGTTGCCAAAACCTCTATTGAAGCATCATTACCATCGAAACAAGAAACTTGAGAAGATAAAATGATCTGAGCATCAATTTGAGTTGGATTATCAATAGTGATAACATCGGTTAAAAAAGAACAGCCATTTTCATCTACAACTAAAACTGTGTATTCTCCGGCTGATAAGCCTTCGAAAGTGCTTGACGATTGTGGAGTTCCTCCATTTAGAGAATATGTTACTTCTCCAAATGCTCCTTCAACAGCAACACTTATTACAGCATCGCTAGCATCAGTACAGCTTACTTGAGTAGAAGCGTCAACAGCAACATCCATTAAAGATACGTGAACAAGTTGATCACATGTTGAGATATTTCCATTAACATCAGTTACAGTCCAAGTTACAGTTGTTGTTCCAGTTGGGAATACAGCAGGTGCATTGTTAGAAATTAGGTCAATTCCACAATTGTCTGAAACTTGTGGTTCTACAAGTTCAATCACATTTGAACAAGAGACAATATCCTCTGGGCAAACTATTGTTGGAAGTTCGATGTCTGTTACAGTTACGATTTGCTCGCATGTTGCAATGTTTCCGCTACCATCGGTTACTGTCCATGTTACGGTTGTGTTTCCGATTGGGAATACTGCTGGAGCATCGTTGGTTACAGAAAGAATTGAACAGTTATCGTCAACTGTTGGAGTGCCAAGAACAACACCGCTTGCTGTACATTCGTCAGCATCAGTGTTAACTGCTACTGGTGCAGGGCATACTATTGTTGGAAGTTCGATATCGGTTACAGTTACGATTTGCTCACAAGTTGCAATGTTTCCGCTACCATCGGTTACAGTCCAAGTTACGGTTGTGTTACCGATTGGGAATACTGCTGGAGCATCATTTGTTACAGATAGAATTGAACAGTTATCGTCAACTGTTGGTGTGCCAAGAACTACTCCACTTGCTGTACATTCGTCAGCATCTGTATTAACTGCTATAGGTGCAGGGCATACTATTGTTGGAAGTTCAATATCTGTTACTGTTACGATTTGCTCACAAGTTGCAATGTTTCCACTACCATCGGTTACAGTCCAAGTTACTGTTGTGTTACCGATTGGGAATACTGCTGGAGCGTCGTTGGTTACAGATAGAATTGAACAGTTATCGTCAACTGTTGGAGTTCCAAGATCTACACCGCTTGCTGTACATTCGTCAGCATCAGTGTTTACTGCTACTGGAGCAGGGCATACTATTGTTGGAAGTTCGATATCTGTTACCGTTACGATTTGCTCACATGTTGCAATGTTTCCGCTACCGTCAGTTACTGTCCAAGTTACTGTTGTGCTTCCGATTGGGAATACTGCCGGAGCATCATTTGTTACAGAAAGAATTGAACAATTATCGTCAACTGTTGGAGTGCCAAGATCTACACCGCTTGCTGTACATTCGTCAGCATCAGTGTTTACTGCTACCGGAGCAGGGCATACTATTGTTGGAAGTTCGATATCTGTAACAGTTACGATTTGCTCACAAGTTGCAATGTTTCCGCTGCCATCGGTTACAGTCCAAGTTACGGTTGTGTTACCGATTGGGAATACTGCTGGAGCATC
>JAQVGK010000552.1 GCA_028696755.1 Bacteroidales bacterium
TAACAGGTTTGGGCGTATATAAAGGCGTTAATCTTGTTGCTTGGTACGATGCTCTTGATATTGGTTTTACTGGTAAAATTTCTGGGTACCGTGACGGTAATTTCATTATGAGATGCCGTGCGATTCTCGATAACCCCAAGGATTTTGCAATGACAGTTACAAAACCAACTATTCGTATTTTTAATGGAGAAACTATAATTGCTCGATCAGAACCATCAAAGGAAAAAGTTCTAATTAAAGCAAATGCAATAACTTACATTGATTATGAGCTGAAAATTCCAGCACTATCAGGAGATTTATACAAACTTCTTCTTAAAGCAGGTGTCGGCATTGCAAATTTTATTACTCAGCTTATCAATGGTGAGGCAAACTCATTATCACTTGGCATAGAACTTACTGCAAAATACTATATGCAATTTTATGGTATTGAGCGCGAATGGTCCGAAAAATTTACAATCTAATGGAATACGGAAGAAGAAATATTAAACCAGGCTACGAATTCGACAAATATTTTGGCGAACCTGATTACGTTACAGATAAACTTGGTGATAGAAACATTGTTAAAAATGTAATAGATGTAATTCCTTCTGTTGTAAATAAATATAAGTATCAAACAGAAAAAATAGCAAATGTTCTTTTTTCAAAGGATGTAAGAAAATTCAGTAATAATATTTGGGATTTTCTGTTTAATCATATACAATATGCTTATGACGAACTAGGGAAAGAACAATTTAGAGCACCTTGGTACTCTTGGAAAACAAGAAACGAAGGAATAGATTGTGATTGTTTTTCAATATTCGTTAGTTGTATTCTTACTAATAAAAATATTCCTCATTGTCTGCGCATTACAAAATATGACAATAAGCCCCAATGGCAACATATTTATGTTATTGTGCCGAAGCCCACCCACAAATTTGATCCCGAAAACGGCAACACCTACTGGACTATTGATGCCGTGATTCACGAATTTAACGCAGAAAAAGAATATTCAGAACAAAAAACTTTTATTATGGACGGATTAGGAGTTATTACAGAAGTATTACACGGTTTTGATACCGAAAATGATATAATTACCGAAGTAGTTAAGAATGATTTTAATGGTTTAGGAAATGCTGGACCTCTTTCAAGTTCCGAACTTGAAAAAATCAAGAAACATTTGCAACAAACTAAAAAGTGGATTACCGAAAATCCAACTATTTACAAAAGTCAGGGCGGTGATCCTGTAATTATGCTTAAAATGCTTGATTACGCTTTAGATAATTTTGACAAAGGCGAAGAAATCAGAAACAGAGCATTTGAAATACTTGCTAAAAATGAAGCATCATATAATAAACAAGTATTAAAAATTGATGATGCCGACTTAGATGGTGTTATTGATGATGATGATTACCAGTTCTCTGGAATTGGCGAATTAGGCAAAACCAAAACCGAAAGAAAAGCAGCACGTCAAGTAAAAAAAGCTACACGTCAAGAAAAGAAAGAGGACAAAAAGGAAATTCGCACAGAAAAAAAGCAAGATAAAAAAGCTGAAAGAAAAGAAGAAAAGCAAGAGCGCAAAACAGAACGACAAGAAGCCCAAGGCTTTTTTAGAAAAGTTGGAGTTGCCGTCAAACAAGGTGGCGAAGCAACTTTTGTAAAATACAATCCTGCGGTAATTGCAAGTCGCACAGCTTTTCTTTTAGCAGTAAAATTAAATTTGTTCCGTCTCGCTAGTAGAATGAATGCTTCTCAAAAAGTTTACTCTGCTGTCGAGAAAATCTTTGATGATAAACTTCAAGGATCTTCTGCAGAATTAAAAGCTGCTGTAAAAATTGGAATGCTTAAGCAAGGTCAAGATTTTAAAGGCTTAGCCGGTATTATGCTTAACGGCCTTGGTGATCCTGCCACAGTTGCAAGTTTACTAACTGCGGTACCAGTACTTGTTTCAGTTATAAATGCGATTAACAAAGTTGAAGATGAAGAAGGTGTTTCCGGTTACGGCTACATTGACGATGATGTTTTAGATTTTGAATTCGTATTGAACGGTTTTTCTGAATTAAATGGTTTAGCAGCAGCTCAACCTGTAACAACTGAAATGGTAGTTGCCTTTATTAAAAAAATGTTCGACAATATTAAAGAAAATCGAGAACAGAAAAAAGGGATGACCAAAGAAGAGCGTAAAGCTTACAACAAAAATAAAAACGCCAAAAGAAAAACTCCTGTTCAAGATCCAGAAAAACAGGATCCAAATTCGGATATGCAAAAGAAGCTTGACGATTCTAAAAATGGTCAACCAATTGATAATTCGACAAACGAACTTGTAATTGATAATCCTAAAACAAAAGGTACCGGTGACGAAGAACCAAGTTTCTTCCAGAAGAACAAGACTTTACTACTTATTGGAGGTGGGGGACTTCTCTTAGCCGGCCTATCTTATGCTTTGTCGCAATCGGAAACTAGCAAACAAGTAAAGTCATTAAATGGTCTTGAAGGGCCAAAATCGAAAACCCCTAAGAAATCTACTAAGAGAGTAATTAACGGTAAATTATAATTTAATTTTTGGAAAAATGGCAACACAAAAGCAAATAGCGGCAGCCAAACACGCACGCGAAATCAAAGAAATGAAGCAAAAGTATGCTCGCAAATGGGGCTTACACGGTATTGGATTAGGAAACTTAACCAAGATCACAAAAGAAGAAGCATTCGACATTGTAAAAGATGGCGGAGCAATTGCCCTTGGCTTTGCAGCCGGTAAAATAGGTGGAGCAATGTTAAAAAAAGCAATTGTTAAACCAGGCGAAGAGGACGGCGCAAAGAAATGGATTGAGG
>JAQVGK010000553.1 GCA_028696755.1 Bacteroidales bacterium
GTAATCAACATCAATAAAATATTTAATTACGTCGATATACATCATTACTCCGAGGAAGATTATTAGTCCAGCAATAATGAAATATTTTGTGGCTTTTGCGTAAAGCTCACGAGCGTTACTTTCGTTTTTATTGTTGAAGAAAAAAGGCTCTGCTGCATATCGAAACATCTGTATAAACAGTGTCATCAGTATTGCCAATTTATAATTAGCACCGTAAATTCCAAGTTGAGCCATCGCATTTAGCCCGTCTGGAACAAGATGTTTTAACAGAACTCTATCTAAGGTTTCGTTTATCATTCCAGCAAAGCCAGCGATTAAAAGTGGTGCAGAATATTTCAAGATCTGTTTTAATAATTGATAGTCGAATCTTAGTTTTACATTAAAGATTTCGGGTAACAGCATTAAAAATGTGAGGATATTTGCCACAAGATTTGAAACAAAAACATATCCAACACCTATTGCAGGCGAATAGATTTTTAGAAAAATAGAATCTGGATTACTTATCAAAAGTTTAGGACAAAGAACTAAGAAGAATAAATTTAGCCCTATGTTAATTCCAATATTTACAAGTCTGATTATTGCAAATTTCCAAGCCTTGTTCTGTAACCTTAGCTTTGCAAATGGGATAGATATAAAAGCATCAAGGGCTACAATAAGTCCGAGCCAAAGAATATACTCTGGATGTGTCCCATACTGCATTACATTTGCAATCGGTTTTAAAAACAAAATCAACAGACCGATAAATACTGTAGATGTAACGGTGATGCTTGTAAGTATTGAAGTGTAAACCTTATCAAAATTGGTTTTATCTTGAGCAAATCTAAAAAATCCAGTTTCAAGGCCATAGGTCAAAAGAATTAAAAGAAAGGTTACATAAGCATAAAGCTCGGTAACTATCCCATAAACTTCGGGGGCAAATAAGCGAGTGTAAAGAGGTACCAGAAGGTAATTGAGCAAACGGCCTACTATGCTACTTAAGCCGTAAACTGCCGTTTGTCCTGCCAGTTTCTTTAGTGGATTGCTCATGAAAGTTTTTTTTACGAAATTATTGAAGAGTTGGGGAAATTTATAGTTAATAGATTATAAGTTATTAACCACTACATGTGAGATTTGATGTCCATTAATTAATGGTATAAATAATAAATGTTGATTTCGTTAATTTAATTTCGTAATTTTGAATAAACTTTTTACCATGAAAAGGATATATTTCATTATTGTTTTTTATTTAGTTTTTGTCATTCTTTTTGGAGCATGCGCCCCGCTATATGTGCCAAATGCGGTTAATACTCCGATGTTAGATCAAAAAGGCGATATTAATGCAGCAATAAATTATGGACTTTCCGGTTCCGACTTTCAGGCAGCATATGCTGTGTCTGATAATATCGGTGTTGTTTTTAACGCTAGTTACATGAACGAAACCTCGGATAGTACCGATAATTTTCATAAGCACATTTTCTTTGAGGGGGGGACAGGTTATTTTATGCCGATAGGAGATTATTTTCAGTTTGAGACTTATGCTGGGTACGGCTTTGGTAGAATAAATTCGTACCAGTCTTCTGGAGTGTTTTCGTCTTACGCTAATTCATACGTTAACAGATTTTTTGTGCAACCTGCATTTGCTTTCAAAACCGATTATTTTGAAATGGCCTTTGCTCCCCGAACATGTTTTGCCCTTATTAGTCAGGATGGGATTACCGAAACGGGCGTTTTTGCTGAACCTGTTGTGTTATTAAAAGCTGGAGGGCGAGGATTTAAATTTGTGACACAATTAGGGTTTTCATATTTGCTAAATTATCAATTTGTGACTTTCAATTACGAACCTTTTATTTTTTCGTTTGGATTACAGTATAGTTTTAGGAAAGTGAAAAGTGAAAACAAGTTCTAGTTTAGATGATTATACTCCACTCTTTGGATTACGATAAATACTTTTTTCGGTTAAAAACACTTTGAAGCTTCATCTTTATAACACCAAATATTGCCTCGCCGACAATTCCTCCACTCATTTTGGAGCTTCCTTTTTGTCTGTCGGTAAAGATAATGGTTACTTCGTCAATCTTAAATTGATGCAACCAAGTTTTAAATTTCATTTCAATCTGGAATGCATAACCAATCATTCTGATATTGTCGAGATTGATTGTCTCAAGAACTTTTCTATGATAACAAACAAATCCTGCTGTGGTATCAGTTAGTTTCATGCGGGTTACAAATCTTACATATTTTGAGGCTCCCCAAGATAACAAAATTCTACTCATTGGCCAGTTTACCACATTAACTCCAGTTTTATATCTCGAGCCTACCGACATGTCAGCTCCATCAACACAAGCCTTGTGTAGTTTAATTAAGTCATCAGGATTATGTGAAAAATCGGCGTCCATTTCATATATATAGGTGTACCCTTCTTTAAGGCACCATTTAAAACCTGCTATATATGCTGTTCCCAATCCAAGCTTCCCAGATCTTTCAAGAATAAATAGCTTCTCTGGAAATTCATTCATCAAAGACTTGACGATTTGTGCGGTTCCATCAGGCGATCCATCGTCCACAATTAGAATGTGAAAGACTTCATCAAGAGAGAAAACATATCTTATTATGGATTCGATATTCTCTTTCTCATTATAGGTTGGTATTATTACGATATTTTCTTTCACTTTTTTATTGTCTAATTTGATGCGAATATACTTTAAAAATTTTATTTATAACACATAATCGATATTTTTTATTGTTAATAACAAAAAAGTTTATTACGTAAGATGCAGATACTCAGAGGGTTTTGGCAGTGATGTAAAAAAAAGTAAAAAAAAAGTAA
>JAQVGK010000051.1 GCA_028696755.1 Bacteroidales bacterium
TGGAAAGAAATACAAAAAGGGAACAATATATTAATTGCTTCTCCAAGAAGAGTTGGCAAAACATCCGTAATGAAATATTTAACTGAACATCCAAAAACAGGATATAAGTTAGTATTTAGGAATGTGCAAGGGATCGATGACGAGACTCAGTTTTACAAGGCTATTTACGAATTAATAATCCTTTGTTTAAGCAAATTTAGGAGCAACAAGGCAATGATAACAAGCTATTTTGCACAAAATAAAATTTCTGAGATAAGTTCAACTGGCTTCAAAATAGAATCTAAAGGGATTAATTATCTTTTAGAAATTAACAAATTAATTCCTCAACTTGATGCAAAAGGAGAAAGCATAGTGTTGTTGATTGACGAGTTGCCAGAAGTCCTTCATAATCTTTTTAAGAAAGATAAAAAAGATGTGGCTCTGGGCATTTTAAAAAATCTCAGACATTGGAGGCAGGAGGATGGATTTAAGAAGATTCAATTTGTGCTCGCAGGTTCGATAGGAATACATTATGTGGTTAGCTTAATTGGTGGGCGCACATCTGATATAAATGACTTAAACAAAATTTATTACAGGCCTTTGGATGATGGTGAGTTTGGTAATTACATTAAATGGGTTACTGATGATGCAACAATACAATATAATTCAGAATTACAGGCTTACCTAAAAATGAAAATTAAGTATTTTGTACCGTATTTTATAAATTTAATAATTGATGAAATAGACAGTTCTTGCCAAAGAAACAACAGATTGGTAATAGAAGAGAAAGATATTGATGACGCATTCTTAAGAATCATTAAACACAACGATCATTTTTCCGACTGGAAGAAAAGATTATCGGATTATATGCCTGAAAAAGATTTTTGTTTTGTTAATGAAATTCTTGCCCATATTGCTCACAAGCATAAAATCTCAATACAGGAAATCTACGATAAGGCGACTAAATATGAAAAAACCTTAGAATACATGGAGTTAATTTCGGACTTGGAACAAGATGGATACATCGTTGAACACGATGATAAATACATTTTCATATCACCTTTTTTAAAAGAATACTGGAAACGCACTAATCCTATTTACCATGAATAATAACAAAAACGATAAAGCAAATTGGTTTATTGACCAATTAAATTTATATCAAACTGCAAATAGTGACCACAATTTTATAAGAGATAATTTTGTAATCCGAAAAGTTGAATTCTCAAGAATAATTAATTCTTTAATTGATAAAGATTCAAACGATCCTCTACAATGTGAACTTATTTTGGGACGAAGAGGTAGCGGGAAGTCAACTTTGCTAAAAAGAATTGAAATCGAAATACTCGAAAACAAAAGTTTAAACAGAAAATATATTCCTATTAATTTAGCGGAAGAACAAGCTGGAATATACCGTTTACTTGATTTATGGGAACAAGTTATTGAAGAATTAGCGTGTCAAAAATCAGAACAAATAACCATTAAACACTATAGCGACTTTACTAACATTCAGGAGTACACAAGATACTTATATCAAATAATTCACAACTGTTGTTCAAAAGATAACAAAAAAATTGTACTTCTTTTAGACAACTTCGACAGAATAATAGAAAACTTCTCTGATGATGGAAATCTTTTAAGAGAAACACTTATCAACTATAATGATATTGCTATTATTGCTGCAAGTACCAGAATGGATGAATATTTTTGGAGATATGACATGCCTTTTTATGAATTTTTCAGACGACACAGATTGGAAGCATTGAATAAACACGAAATTTCAAATTTAATTCAACATTGGAGCAAAACATTAGATTTGCCTGAGTTAAAAACTTTTGAAATAAACAATCTTGGGAAAATTGAAAACATTAGAATTCTTACTGATGGACTTCCTAGGACTTTACAATTCTTTATTCAAATGGTTTTACAAAATTCCAATTCGACAAGCTATGAGTATCTTAATAAAATTATGGACAATGTTACTCCTCTTTATCAAGAAAGATTAACTAATCTACCTGCACAGCTTCGAAAAATCGTTCTTGAAATGGCTTTTATTTGGGAGGCCAGTAACACAAAGCAATTATCCGAGAAATGCAAAATGGAAAGCAAGTTAATTTCTGCAAATCTAAAAACCCTAGTAGATAAAGGAATTGTTGACAAAATCGAAACATCAAAAAAAAATCACTTATATAGGTTATCTGAACGCTTCTTTAATTTATGGCTAATTGTTACACAAGGCAATCCAGAACAAAAACGAAAAGCTAAATGGCTAAGTATTTTTATAGAAAAGTGGTATGATTCAACTGATGCAAATGATATTGACCAAAAAAACATCACAAAATTAGGAACTTATCAATTCAATATTGTTGAGAAAAAAAATCAACTAAAAGAATCAAATCAAAGCAATTATTTAACTAGCAGAGAGAGTAACCACGATATAGTTAGCGATGATGATGATCACAATCTTGCAGTATTATATTATAAACAAAATCTAAAAAAAGAAGACTCTCTTAAATATGTCAGAATGTATGACAAAGAATCAGCCTCAAAAATAATCATTGAAATATGGAACGGTATTTTTAATAATATTGAGCAACGATCGATTTCTTTGGCCAAAGAATCAATTGATTACTTTGATGATTTTATCTTCGATTTATTGGTACATCAACAAAAAGCTTTAGTTTTCAGACTATTTAACAATAATGATTTTGGGACAGAACTACAGAATAGATTTAATATTTTATATTATGTGAATCTAATTATTAACAACATTGAGGTGGATAATGTAACCTTAAAAATTCCACCAGAAATAGAATCAATTGTTTACAGTTTAATTAATCAAATAGATGAGAAGCAAAAGTTTTACGGATATAAATAAAAAAGAGCCCGTAGGCTCTTTAATCAATTTTATTCTTACATCGACACAAATCTCTTAGCCGCTACATATTCCTGCGGACTGATAAACACTTTGCTATCAGGCATAATCGTATATCCTCGTCCTTCTGGATTGTACTTTTCGAAAAGCTCTACCACCTTATTTGCATAATCGGTAATATTTGTATTCTCGAGTAAGTTGAGTTCTCTCACGTTTATCAAATCAGTATCCTTAAATGTAAAGCATGTGGTACTTTGCTGAGTATTTAAGCTTATCTGTCCCCAGTTCTCGAAAAATCTACTGGTATTTTTTAGCATTAACTTAAAATGCATTGTATGATTCACATTAAGATAAACCGAATTGATAAATCCAATTTTCTCTTCTTTACAAAGTTTCTCAAACTTCTGAATCCAGAACCAGTATCTAGGATTATCCTGATGAATAAATGGGAAGATATTACAATTAAGGTTATAATCGCAATGACCAAATGCAATGTTTTTAAACTTTGGGTGCTTAAACCTGATAATCTCTTCTAAATTTGTGTAAGCATCGTTACTTTCGATAATTGGAATTACTTCGTCAAACCTCAAATTTTCATTCTCCTTCAGAAATTTCTCGAGTATCTCGGCAGAATGACAGTTAGACAAGAAAACACATTTGAATTTAATGTCGCCTAATGCATTAAGAGCTTGAATATCATCAAAATAACGATTGTTTCCATACTCATTAATACGAAATCCTAACCAAGCCTTGAGAATTTTAACCTTGTATTTAGTTACCAGTCCAACAACCTTATCTCGATAATCAGATTTGTAACGATTAGTATCATTTTTCTTAAAATCGATGATACTGTCCTCAAAATCGAAACATGAAACTGTGTTCTGCTCAGCTAATTGTCTGTGAAATTCAACAAATGAATCCTCTTTAAACTTAATGAACTGGTAAGAAGTAATCATAATATTAAGGGTTAACGGTTTTCTCAAGATTTTTATGGAAGATCTTGATTGCTATCAAGCATAACCTATAGCTTATATAAATAATTACAGGCCACGCGATAAAACTAATAATTTCTTTAGCATATTCCATAAGGCGCAAATTTAATAAGTTATTTCATTTTTATCAACAATTTCTTCATGAGTTATCTTCTTTTTATTTATTGCTCTCCATGCATAGACTATATAAGCCAGTACGAATGGGATAAGTAAAGAAACTATACTCATTGTTTTTAGGGTAAACAAAGACGAACTTGCATTTGTAATTGTAAGTGAACTTTGTAAATCGTGAGATGATGGGTAAAAGGCTGTGTTATTCCAACCAGCGACCAAAAGAACTGCCAATACTGTAAATACTGTTCCAGGAGCAACAAGCCAAAAACCTTTATCACATTGCTTTTTACTTAATAAAGTTTTAATAATTCCAAACAACACAGCAACAACACCAACTAAAAGCATTACTAAAACAACAGGCATTTCGAGTAAGTTATTGAGGTATTTATATTTTTCCATATATACGACTCCATTTGCATCGACAGCAAAACCTTCTTTCAGAACCAACCATATTACGAAAGCAAGGAAGAAAATCAGAAATGGAACGGTGTTAATTAGCAAGTGCTTTTTTGCGCGTTTGTAGATCTCGTCGTGACTAATTGTCATCATAAAATACAATATACCTAAAATGCGAGCTAGGAAGAAAATTGCCAAACCAAGCGCTACATTATGCCAATTAAGAACTGCTTCGAGCCCACGTGCAGGGCTATGCCAAGTAACGCTTTTAAATTCACTTATGGAAAATTCGGCACCATTAAACATTGTTCCAACTACTGTTCCGATAAGAATTGTTCCAAGCAGACCATTAATAAATAGTAGAATTTCAAAAAAGCGGGCACCGAAAACATTTCCAGCTTTCGATCTAAATTCATAAGAAACAGCTTGAATTGTGAACGCGAGCAATAGAGCCATCCATGCCCAGTATGCTCCACCGAAACTGCTAGAATAAAACAGAGGGAACGAAGCAAAAAAGGCTCCACCAAATGTTACAAGTGTTGTAAAAGTAAATTCCCATTTACGACCGAGTGTATTTATAAGCATTTTTCGTTCGGTTTCATTCTTTGCAATTGTAAAAATAAGTGTTTGTCCACCTTGTACGAAAAGAAGAAAAACAAGAAGTGCGCCCAGCAATGATACTAGAAACCACCAGTATTGCTGAAAAAATAAATGACTCATTTGTAGTGTTATCATAATTCGGTTCCTCCATTATTTTCCGACTTTTCAGGGCCGGTTTTGATAAATTTAATCATTATGCTAAGCTCTGCAATTAGTAATGCTGTGAAAATTGCTGTAAAAATCCAGAATGTTGCCTGAACAGAAGAAGCTGTAATATCTGTAACGCCAGCACCAACTGGCATCAAATCCTGAACTATCCAAGGCTGACGACCAAGTTCTGCGACAATCCAACCAGATTGAGAAGCAATAAACGCAAGTGGAATTCCAACTATACCTATGATATATAAGAGCTTTGAAAATTTGAAATTCTCGATTTTGTTTTTCATGCTAAGCCATCCGAATACAAGGAAAATAACAACAAACAATGTTCCGAGAATAACCATGATATGGAAACTGTAGAAAACCAGCGGAACATTTGGAACCACATCTTCGGGCTTTTCGAGATATGAATAGCCGTAATGAGGGAATGTTGCTTTGAAAATCTTTAGCTGTTCGGCAGCAGCAACCTCATCATTAGCCTTTTTTGCAGCTTTAAAAGCTACCAAAGCATTGTATGACGAATCGCCCAAAGCCATTCGCTGCTCAACCGACAAGATGTTTTTCTCAGGATTTCCCTGTACAAGGTCGTTAATTCCAGGAACATAAGTTTTTGTATCGAAGCTTATCAAATATGATAACATTCCTTTAAATCCAATCTTAAAAAGAAATGGATCTTCATCATTATTAACATCTTTCTTCGGATTTAGAACAGCAATCCCAATCAATTCGGCTTCTTCGCCCCCATTGTACAAGCCTTCCATTGCAGCAAGTTTCATTGGCTGATGTTTTGCCACCTCAACTGCAGAACCGTGACCTGTGTACATAGTCATAAAAATCCCAATAAGTCCGAACACCGATGCAATAATGATACTTCTCTTCGCAAGCAATGCCTCACGTTTGCGTAAGAGATAATATGAACTAACACCAATAACAAATAAAGCAGCTAAAGTATAACCACTAAAAACAGTGTGCAAGAATTTATTTATGGCAATCGGTGAAAATAATACTGCCCAAAAATCAACCATTTCGCTTCTTACTGTTTCGGGATTGAACTCCATGCCAACAGGACTTTGCATCCAAGCATTGGCAACTAAAATCCATAAAGCCGAGATATTTGCTCCTAATGCAGTTAGCCAAGTGGCTGTAAGGTGGAATTTTTTACCTACTTTGTTCCAGCCAAAAAACATTACCGCAATAAAAGTGGATTCTAAAAAGAAAGCCATAATACCTTCGATTGCTAATGGAGCTCCAAAAATATCGCCCACAAACCATGAATAATTCGACCAGTTGGTTCCAAATTCAAACTCCATAATCAATCCCGTGGCAACACCAATGGCAAAATTAATCCCGAAAAGCTTCATCCAGAATTTTGTAATACGTTTCCATTCCGGATCGCCAGTTTTCACATAGATCGACTCCATTATCGCTATTACAAAGAGTAATCCCAGCGTTAATGGCACAAAAATCCAGTGATACATAGCAGTTAGAGCAAATTGTGCCCTCGACCAGTCAACTAAAGACGGATCAATGTTTAACAGTAGCTGTGTCATTTTGTGATTTTTTTAGTTAATTTATTATTGTGCTCTCACTTATTTCTAATATTATTTTGCTTGCATAGAAACTTTAACCGAGTTTGACATTTCAACAATAGCCCTGCACAAATTCACCGAGAACGAAACTTCTATTCCTGAAAGTCGCATCAAAATTCGGAGAAACACATATTTTCTATGCAATAAATCCGAAAAATCCTAATCAATAAGTCAATTTAAACAAGCTTTTCGGTACAAATATACCAATATAATTTATTTATGCAAATTTTTAATCAAGTTTTTTTGTTCGTCCAAAGAAATGTTTTGGATCGCCTTTGTCGCCATATCCAACAATATCGCCTGCTGCACTGATTTGTTTTTCAAGATTTTGAATATACATATCAGTTTCGGGAACGATTTCTGGTTTTCCCTTGTAAAGGTTATAATTTTTATGATACTTTAAAGGAGTAATATTAGGCATAATAACGTTTGCTCCTACCCTGATTCCTTCCTCACGTCCATCTGGATTAATTGCTTGAATAGCTGTTGCAGATGCGATATTAATATCTTTCATTAGGATTCGCAGAACAGCAATCATTTTAAGGGTAAGAAAATATCTTTCTTCTACGGGCATCAATAAATGGCGATATTCATACAAAGGCGTGTCTTCGTGTTCGATATAAGGTCCCATTCCGCACATATCGATATCAAATTCCTTCATAAAAAGCAAGTCGCTAGCCAGGTCATCAAGTGTTTGAAACGGTAACCCTATCATTACTCCTGTTCCAGTCATATAACCGGCATCTTGCAAATCTCTGAGCGCCTGAATTCTACGCTCGAAGGTGTGGGCTTTATCGTCGGGATGAATTTTTTTAAATAATTCGGGATTAGAGCTTTCTATACGCACTAGATAGCGGGTTGCTCCTGCTTCTTTCCACCTACGGTAAGTTTCGGTAGTTTGTTCGCCAAGCGAAAGAGTAATTCCTGGTTTTTCGTCCGACATCGAACTGATATTTTTTAGTAAGCTCTCAACCCTATCGATAAATTCGTTATCCTGTCGTTCGCCTGATTGAATTACAACAGAGCCCCAACTGCGGTCGAGAGCGTATTGCACCGCATTATAAACTTCTTCGTCAGTAACAGTGTATCTGTCAACATTTTGATTTCCGCTACGGATACCACAATACAAACAATTTTTGCGGCAGACATTCGACAACTCGATAAGTCCTCTGAAATAAGTGTAATTTCCTGTGTATTTTGATTTAACTTCGGCTGCCTTTTTATAGATTAGTTCAGCATTTTCTTTGTCTGCTCCAAGCAAAACAATAAGATCTTCGCGTGTAAGTTCTTGTTTATTTAAAATCTCTGTTATCGAATTTTGCATATCGTCATTATAACAAGCGCTAAGATAACATTTTTTTTGGAGAATTGTTCAAACAAAACAGTAAAACAAACAAAAAAAATAAACCTTCCTACCTTTCGATAGCTGTTTCGATAAGTGTAACTTTATTTTTACCTTCAACCTTAAGCTTTATCCAACCATATCTATTTTTCACTTTTACAGCTATGTAAACAATTTCACCTGTTGGAAAGTGGCTATTGGGTCGGTTAACATATGTCACAAAACTCATGAGTGTTTCAGTATTATCAACTGGATAAGTAGGATCATAATTAGTCTGTGACGTTAATCCTGATGTTAAAATTCTAAACCCAAACTGATCTGAATACCAATTAGAATTGTAAATAATTTCATCTCCTTGACGATAGCAACTCAATCCAAATGTTGAACGCAACTCAACAAAAGTATCTTCGGAGGTTTGTCGTTCACAAGTTTTATATATCCTTACGTCTCTTACCATTTTACCATAATAATCGCTGTAGTATTCTGCAACGGTTGTATGAGTAAAAATTGAGTCTATGTAATTTGTGCCATTTAAATAAGCCTTATCATGTAAAGGATAAATTCCACGATCGTAACTTGGTCCCGCTTCATGAGCGGTAAAGTTGCTGCTAAAAATAACAAAGTCATCTTTCCAGTCATTATTAATATCTAGGATAATCTCTTCTTTACTATTTGAGCCTTCAATCACAAGGCTATCATAACTTTCAACCTTCATATCTTGCTCCCCGATTACGAAGCCAGCAGGTTTATCCCTTTTACAAGATAAAATAAAAATCAAGAAAATGCAAAAACTAATTATAATAGATACACGTTTCATCATCTTATATTTTACCACAAATATATGCAATTAATAAATACAAAATATTTCTTACAAAGGATATTTAAGAGAAAATAATAACAAAAGTCTATCTTTTAAGCAAATGTGAGAATTTGGTGTTTTAACCCCGATTACGCATTTGAAAATAAATATCAATTTTGAAATTATTTTGTTTGTGTAATCGTGGGTTAAACCCAACTATGGCGTTAGTTCGTTTTTTCAAAACTCCTAATGCTTAATTTGGGTTTAAAGTTTCGCTGCATTCAAAGTATTCAGCAGCAAAGCAAGCCTAGTCATAGGACCAACTCCACCTGGAACAGGAGTAATAAACGAGCATTTTGGTGCAACGTTTTCGAAATCGACATCACCTGCTAGTTTAAACCCGCTTTTTGTTTGTGTTGATGGCACTCTGGTTGTTCCAACGTCAATAACCACAGCTCCATCTTTAACCATATCTGAAGTTACAAAGCTTGGTTTACCCATAGCCGAAATCAGAATATCAGCGCTGGCGCAAATTTCCTTAATGTTTTTTGAACCACTATGCAAAACAGTAACTGTAGAGTTCATTTCTTTCTGCGACATTAGAACACTCATCGGGCGACCAACAATATTGCTACGGCCAATAACTACACAGTGTTTTCCCGAAGTTTCGATTTTGTATCTTTTAAGTAGTAAAGTTATCCCAAGTGGAGTTGCCGAAACAAACGAAGGCAAGCCAGTCATCATTTTGCCAACATTAACAGGATGAAATCCATCAACATCTTTTGCTGGATTGATAGCTTCGAGTACTTTCTGCTCATCAAGATGTTTGGGCAAAGGCAATTGAACGATAAAACCATCAACTTTAGGATCATTATTCAGCTTTTCGATAGCGTCGAATAATTCTTTTTCCTGAATATCATCCTCGAAGCGAATAAGAGAAGATTCGAATCCTACTTCGTGGCAATCCTTCATTTTAAAGTTAACATACGATTCCGAGCCACCGTCGTGACCAACCAAAATTGCTGCAAGATGTGGCGCACGTCCACGACTTTCTCTAATCTTTATTGCTTCTGCTGCAATCTCTTCTTTAATCTCTTTTGCTACTATGTTTCCGTCGATAAGTTCCATATATGTTGAAATTACAAATTACAAATTATCCCGATAAAACAGAAATTGCATGTGTAAGTAATATAAAACTACAATTTACTGTTTTAACGACCTCTCAAAATAAGATTGCAATGCAATTTCTTATTTTATCGAGGATCCTCGAAGAATAACAAAAATCAAAGATTTTTTATTCTTCGGAACAAATCACAATATCTAAATCCTAATATCTAAATCCAAAACATTTAGTGCATATTTTGCAGTTATTGGATTTTGGGATTTGGGATTTGGTGCTTGGGCTTTGGGATTTTATCCCAAAGCCTCTTTATTTCATTCCCTTCATCATTCTCCTTTGGTTCTTGTTAGATGACATTATTTTCATCATCTTTTTGGTTTCCTCGAACTGTTTAAGAATTCTATTTACTTCCGGAACAGTTGTACCCGAACCATCAGCTATACGTTTGCGACGACTTCCATTAATAATTGATGGATCAGCACGTTCAGCTTTTGTCATTGAGTGAATAATTGCTTCGATACCTTTAAAAGCATCATCGTCAATATCCATATTTTTAATGGCTTTACCAAGACCAGGAATCATACTTGCCAAGTCCTTGATATTACCCATTTTCTTTATTTGTTGAATCTGACTAAGAAAATCGTCGAAATTAAACTGGTCTTTTGCAATTTTCTTCTGAAGTTTGCGTGATTCTTCCTCATCGAATTGTTCTTGTGCACGTTCAACGAGAGAAACGATATCACCCATCCCCAGAATTCTGTCGGCCATACGTTCTGGATGGAAAACATCGATAGCTTCCATCTTTTCGCCAGTACCTACAAACTTGATTGGTTTATCAACAACCGAACGAATAGATAAAGCAGCACCACCACGAGTATCACCATCAAGTTTGGTAAGGATTACACCATCGAAGTTTAATCTGTCGTTAAATTCTTTTGCAGTATTAACAGCATCCTGACCAGTCATTGAGTCAACAACGAAAAGAATTTCTTGTGGATTAACAGCATTCTTGATGTTTTCGATTTCGTCCATCATCTCTTTGTCAACAGCCAAACGACCAGCGGTATCGACGATAACTACGTCGTGTCCATAAGTTTTGGCATGCTTAACAGCGTTTTGAGCGATTTTTATCGGATTTTTATTCTCATCTTCGGAGTAGACCTCAACGCCAATTTGTTCGCCAAGAACTTTGATCTGTTCGATAGCAGCAGGACGATAAATATCACAGGCAACGAGCAAAGGTTTTTTCCCTTTTTTGGTTTTAAGCATGTTTGCTAGCTTTCCGCTAAAGGTAGTTTTACCCGAACCTTGCAAACCCGACATCAAAATAATAGCAGGATTTCCTTTGGTGTTTATATCAACAGCCTTGCCTCCCATAAGTTTGGCAAGTTCGTCGTGCACAATTTTAACCATCAATTGGTTAGGCTTCAAAGATTTTATAACCTCCTGTCCTACTGCCTGATCTTTTACATTTTCGCAAAATGTTTTTGCAGTTTTAAAGTTAACATCGGCATCCAACAAGGCGCGACGAACATCTTTAAGCGTTTCGGCAATGTTAATTTCGGTGATTTTACCTTGCCCTTTTAAGAGTTTAAACGATTTCTCGAGTCTTTCCGATAAATTCTCAAACATAATGTGTCAACTTATTTTATAATCGTGCAAAAATAATAATTAATGGTAAATGTAGGAAAGTTTTTTTTTGCTGCGCTTCGAGAAAGCATTCTGCTTCTCAGATGCAGTATAGTTGCGTAAGCTCTCTCTGGTCGGTTGCTTCCCTTCGGGGAGCATTCTACTACACAGTGGCAGATTACTTGCGTGAGCTCCCTGCGGTCGGTTGCTTCGCTTCGCTACCAATGACAGATTTGCGTAACTAGCTGAATATCAGACAATTGCACAAATTACTCGTAAAACACAATAATCCAAATTAACTCATATATTTTTGCTGACGCCTTCTTAAAACTTAACGCGAATTAA
>JAQVGK010000554.1 GCA_028696755.1 Bacteroidales bacterium
ACACACCTATCACAAAAAAGTTTTCAGAAAATTAGAAGCCCATTTGATGAATTGTGAAAAAACTTCATAAATTTTGTTTATTAAATGAAAAGTTTTTGTAATTTTGAATCGAAAGATAAGACGCGACATTATAGCGTCTATACATCCAAATATGCGAAATAGGGGCTATAGAGTAGCATGTATAAACGGGTTATAGGCAAGGCTGAGAAACCGACAGCGTTTCATATATTTGATGGAAGAATTTAAAAAATTGACAGATTATGATTTTATTAAATATTTTTGAGACAACATTACCTTTGACTAATCCAGTACTGTAATTTCTGGGTATTCTAATTATTATATTATCTGCCCCGATTCTTTCAAATAAGCTTAAAATACCTCATATTCTTGGATTTATTATAGCAGGAGCCGTAATTGGTCCTAATGGATTTAATCTTTTGTTGCGAGACAGCAGTATAATATTATCAGGCACAGCAGGGTTGTTGTATATTATGTTTCTCGCAGGCTTGGAGATAGATTTGGGAGAATTCAAAAAGAATAGTGCTAAAAGTTTGTTGTTCGGATTATATACTTTTTTGATACCCATGGCCCTCGGCACATTGTCAGGTATTTATATTCTTGATTTTTCAATTCTCACATCCGTTTTGCTTGCCAGTATGTTTGCATCGCATACATTAATTGTTTATCCAATGCTCAGCAAATTTGGAGTAACAAAAAATCGTGCTGTAAATATTGCCGTTGGTGGTACAATGATTACTGACACCCTTGCCCTTTTAGTTCTTGCCGTTATTGTTGGCATGACTCAAGGTGAAGTAAACTCTACATTTTGGACTAAACTTTCAATTTCAATTTTAGTTTTTGGTTTAATTGTAATGTTTCTTTTTCCAATCATAGGTCGTTGGTTTCTTAAAAGGTACGAAGACAATGTTTTACAATATATTTTTGTTCTTGTAATGGTTTTTCTTGGTGCTGTACTTGCCGAGGCAGCAGGCATAGAGGCGATTATTGGTGCATTTTTATCAGGCTTGGCACTTAATCGCCTAATTCCTTCTACATCATCGTTAATGAACAGGATTGAGTTTGTAGGAAATGCAATTTTTATACCATTTTTCCTTATCGGAGTAGGAATGCTTGTTGACTATCGAGCGTTCTTTAACGACTTTGAAACAATAAAAGTAGCAGCTGTAATGACAATAGTTGCTACTTCTGCAAAATTTATCGCAGCATGGCTTACTCAAAAGTCATTTAAGCTTTCAATTGACGAACGCAGATTAATCTTTGGATTGAGTAATGCACAGGCAGCAGCTACCCTTGCGGCTGTTTTGGTTGGTTATAATGTTATAATCGGGGAAACTGCCAACGGTGAACCAATTCGGTTATTAGGCGAAAGCATCTTAAACGGAACAATTATAATGATTCTTATTACTTGCACTATAGCATCATTTGCTGCTCAAAAAGGTGGTAAAAATATTTCATTACAAGAGTCATCTGCGGTTGAAAGCGAGAATGTTGAAGACTCTGAAAGAATATTAATTCCTATAAGTAATCCAGAAACAATTGAGGAATTAATTAATCTAAGTTCGATACTTAAATCAAAAGGAAATAAAAAGGGTTTATTTGCACTTAATGTTGTCACTAATGACTCTTCGGAATCTAATAATCAGGCAAAAAAGATACTCGACAAAGCTGTTTTTACAGCTTCAGCGAGTGACATACAATTAAATAAACTATTGAGATATGATATAAATCCAACAAATGGAATAATTGGTATTATTAAAGAACAAAATATTAGCGACTTAGTTTTAGGACTTCATGTAAAAAAAGGCATTTCAGAATCATTTCTTGGAAAATTAACGGAAGGTATTTTGACGAAATGCAATACAACTACCTTTGTATATAAACCAATACAGCCAATTTCTACTATAAAAAGACATATTGTAATTGTACCGCCAAATGCTGAGAAAGAGATAGGTTTTCCATTTTGGTTGTCGAAAATATGGAATATTTCCAAAAACACAGGTGCAAGAATTGTTTTCTATGCCAATGAATCAACCCTTGCATATATTAAGAAAATTCATTCAAAACACCCCATTGAAGCAGATTTTAAAATTTTTGACGATTGGAATGACTTTTTGAATATTTCACGGGACATTAGAACTGACGATAATTTATTAATAGTATTAAGCAGGGCAAATAAACCTTCCTACGATGTGAATATGAGCAATATCCCTACATTTTTGAATAAATATTTCAAGAGAAATAGTTTTATTCTTATTTATCCAATGCAGCAAGGAGTTGTTGATAACGAAGAGATAGACCTAAATAATCCATCATTGATTGAACCAATTGAAAAACTTGACGAAATAGGGAAAAATATTATGAAATTATTCAGACAAAAATAAGCCCAGCGCCCGTCATCGTATATAAAACATTTGGCAGTCGGTGGGTTATCGAGCATTTCAGCCCGTATCAAAAGTACTTTTTAGCTTGACAGGAATGTGCTTCGAAACACCAAACGTTTCATACACGTAACCGTTATGGGCAAGATAAAAAACGACACAGCGGACAATTTGCTTCATAAAGACAGAAAAAGAAAAAAGAAAATTGTCCACGCACAAAACAACACATTCGCAAACCGATAGGAACTGCTTATATTGTCCTTATTTTCCGGTAAACGTATTTTTCAATTTCATTTTCATTTAATTCGTCGGGTTGATCAAACCGCTTTTCCGCTACTTGAAGGAAACTCCTCTCCGAACTGCTGTAATTTTTTAAGGAACCGGCGC
>JAQVGK010000555.1 GCA_028696755.1 Bacteroidales bacterium
ATAATTATCACTATTCCTGCAAATAAACTACTAATTGTCGAATTTTTACCTTTTTTTAAAATTTTATTTATCATAATTTGTAAATTTGTGAAGTATAAACTTCGGGTTAATGTTACGGGCAACACAGATCTTTTCGACGAGGCTGTGTTGTCTTTTTTTTACCACTTAAAAATTTGATGAAATTTTACTTTTGCATTTGGGGTGCTGTGCGGCTGCGACTGTCTGCATCGGCGGATGTCTGCATCGGCGGCTGGTCTGCGGTATGCATCGGCGACACTGTCAGGTCCGAAGGACGCTGACAGGTCTGGCTGCGGCTGCTGACAGGTCTGGCTGCGGCTGCTGACAGGTCTAGCTGCTATACCAAACTGCAGCAAGACAAAAGCAAAAGTTTGTTAATCTTTTTTTGCCTAATACCTCCTTTCTTTGTTTTACGAAATCAACAGTAATATTCGTATAGGTTTTGCAATCAATGCAATAAATACAAAGCTAAGTCAAAATTTTAATTTACAAACGCTTATGTTTACATAGTATTGCTTAGTTTATACAAAATGCAATTTTTCAAAAAAAAAAATGGGGTTAAGAGGTTGAGGATCAGGGGATTAGGGATATGTTTAAAAGACATGCAATTTATACCAAACAATAGTAATATTAGATCATCAAAACATCAGCACAAACACATCACAACATAGGACCATTTCTCCAATCATTCTGATTGTCTTCACCATCAAAACTTAAAACTATAGCTAACCGAAGGGATGATTGGGAAAAGGCTTTGTTGCTTTAAAACCATTTGTGAGCCTACACGGTCGAAGAAATAGTGAATAGCATCCAAGTATTCAACTCAATCAATAATTGTTGGCACGTATTTCAAACTATCGGAGTACTCAATATAAGCTGCAAATATTCCATATGCATTTTTTACATTACAATGGACTGGATATGGTTCTGAAAAAGCGTTATCATTATTATAGCTCTGAATTCGTACATCGATATAGTAGCGATAAAAATCATAATTAATAACTCGGAACTCCGGAATAATAATAGCAGAGTCGCATAAAACACTTTGGTGCAATTCTCTATCAAAATATCTAAAAAAATGATTCTCGATATTGATAAGACAATTATATGTTTGGCCATTTATCATTCTATCGTGAAAAATAGTCCCTTTCCCATTATATAAATTGTCGTACATTGGAGAGCTTAAATTAATAACATAGTTTGTATCAATAATCATTTCGGGATAATAAATCAAAGCCCGTACGTTTGTAAAATAAAAATTCTCAACATCTCCACTATCAACAAAAACCTGATTAAGAATAAGGTTGACGCCATCATCAGAAGCATTTAAACTAAATTCAGGATTAATTTCATTTGGCATTTTTGTTTCAGCAGTAATCTCTCCGTATTCAGGAATATCGACCAACAATTTATATGTTTTATTCGCAGATGGAATAAAACCATCAATACTATAATAACCATTTGCAATAAAAACAAAGCTACCGACAACATTCTCATCTTCGTACAAAATCACATTTGCATTATCAATGGTTTTAAGACTTGTAGCCGAGCTAAGCAAACGGCTCCAATAAAGCTTTACTCCTATTTCTGTTGGACTGATAAAAGAATACAAGACCGGTCTTTGAATTTCAGATCCTGCAGGATAATCAACAATCTTTGTACATGAGATTGCAAAGAATTAAAAAATCAGAATATATATAATTATTTTTTTCATGATCTAAAAGCTAAAAGAATAACTAAACGATGGCATTATTGGAAAAAAGCAAACCTGCTTTAGTATGGCTGTTCCATTATCGTTAAAGTCGAGATACATAAAATATGGATTTTGTCGGTTATACAAATTGTAAATTCCCACACTCCAAACTCTTGTGCCACGCTTTTTCTGTTTTGTAAAATTCGCATTTATATCCAACCTGTGATAATCTGGCATTCGATAAGCGTTACGATCGGAAAATGCCTGAGCCCAATAACCATAGCTACTACCATCGGGATAAAAAGTGGGATACAATCCTTCGGTTAAGGTATAAGCTGTGCCAGTATAGTAAACCCAAGTAGCAGATAGATTTACTTTTTCGTTGAAATTCCAAATTCCAACAATAGAGAAATTATTGCGTCGGTCATACTTAAACGGAAACTCGCTTCCATTGTTCAATTCCTCAAATTGTCTGGTTGCCCACGATAAAGTATAGCTTACCCAACCTGTAAACTGACCGGATTTTTTCTCTAGCAAGAACTCTGCTCCATAAGCTACACCGCTGCCTGATGTAATTAAGGACTCCCAATCTGATTGATTTTCGATATAATTTGCGCCTTCTTTGTATTCGATTAGGTTTTCCATAGTTTTATAATATGCTTCGAAGCTCGCCGTAATTCTTTTTGCAAAATGGTATTCACAACCAAACACGGCTTGCTTGGCATACATTGGCTTAATTCGAGATGTTGAAGGCAGCCAAAGATCTGTTGATAAATCCATAGCATTTCGTGTAAGCATATGAATATTCTGTGTCATTTCGGTGTAAGAGCCATGTATTGAAAATCTTTCATCTAGATTCCATAATAGCCTGATTCTTGGTTGAATTGTTGGATAAATGCTGCTATCGACCAAACAAGCCGAAAGGTTTACTCCAACATTAGCTTCAAACTTTTTGATTTTGATATTATCTTCAAGATACAAATATCCATCATTAGTTTGTTTAGTTGGTATAGATGAGAACTCCGACAAGGATTGACCATCATTCAATGTTTCGGTTAATGTACTTCCTGGAACA
>JAQVGK010000556.1 GCA_028696755.1 Bacteroidales bacterium
ATAACAACAGTTGTACCGTTTAGTCCAGTGCATATTGCTACATCAGGATTCGAACTGCTAAATTCAACAGCTAGTCCAGAACTTGCATTAGCCGACACGGTGAATGGATCGTCTCCATAAGTTTTTTCGGCAATTGGTGCAAAATCGGTTATTGTCTGAGGGATTTTCCCACCTGGGGCATTAATTATAAAGTAAAATGGATTTTCGTCTTGGTCATTTGTTGAAATACTAATCTGAATTTGATAATCTCGAGCTTCGTCTGGATTAAATGTGACAGTAAACTCAGAAAAAGTGTATGGAGCAATCGGACTTGTAAGCATTGATTCGTCAATTTCAAAGTAAGCAGCATCTGCACCAGAAACTACTAGTTTTGGAGCTCCTGTTAAGCTTAGATTTGTTACTCCTTCATTTTTTACTGTGAAAACAATTGGTCCACTGCTTGTTCCTGCTGTAACTGTTTCCAGATAGTGAGTGCTGGTGCAAAGAATTTCGTTTTCATCTTCCCAAACAGAAATGTCTCGTAACGCAAGATTGTAAATATATGCAGCACCTGCAGCAACTAACTCAGCACCGCCACCAGTACTGTCAAATGCTTGTTGAATGGCGCCGGTAATTATAAGCGTATCGCAAATAGCTACCGAAAACCCAAAATTATCTTGCTCATTTCTATCAAGGGCAATAATTTTGCGAGACTGTTGCCAAGCTCCTTCTATATTTTTGAAAACGTAGGCTGAACCTGAAAAATCTAAATGTTCTTCACCTGAAACATCTTCATCCTCGAAAACAGCTCCAACAACTGCATATTCTCCGCTTATTGAAACAGAGTAGCCAAATCTGTCGTTGATATACCTGTCGGAACTAACAATTTTATTTACTTGTGTCCAATTGCTACCGTTATTCTCAAAAATGTATGCCGATCCAGCCCCTTCAACAGTTTCGGAACCAAATTCATCTTCACCATCATTATATGCACCAACAATAGCAAAGTTGCCGTTAATTGATACTGAATAACCGAAAAAA
The DNA here is from genome assembly GCA_028696755.1 of Bacteroidales bacterium. Next base: position 1,021 of record JAQVGK010000556.1, read on the forward strand.
TCTAGTGTCCCTCTATCCTGTGCACATATTTTCTCTTCTAATGTCCATACATCTAGATTGTTTTTATAAATATACGCCGCCCCTGCTTCTAAAATAGTTTCGATACCTAGTTCGTTTTCGTCCTCGGCGTAAGCGCCAATAATAACATAGTCACCATCAATAGAAACGCTGCAACCAAAGTAGTCGGTTTCGGAACGATCTGGTAAAACTATTTTTTGAGTTTGTGACCATGTTCCCGAATTATTTCTAAAAATATACGCAGCTCCAGCATTTCCTATGCTATAAATGTTGGCTTCATCAAAATCCTGCATAGCCACGCCAATAATGGCCCAGTCTCCACTTAATGAGACCGCAGAACCAAAATAGTCATCGTCGTGCTTGTCCAAAGCTACTAGCTTTTGTGTTTCGGTCCAAACTCCCGAATTGTTGTGAAAAACATAAACAGCACCTAAATTTTCTTTGAATTCAGCAATTGCGATGTCGTCTTCCTCCATCTTTGCTCCAACAAAAATGTAATCGCCGCTAATGGAAACTGAACAGCCAAAATAGTCGAGTGATGCCCTGTCTGAGGCTACTAATTTTTGAATTTCTACCCATGTCGTATCATTATAATGTAAAACATAGGCAGCACCCGCATTTATTTTTCTATTTTGCCCTAACTCATCAAAGTCCTCGGCTTGAGCACCAACAACTGCATATTCTCCATCAATGGCAACAGAATATCCATAGTTGCTATTATCCGACCTATCCGATGCACAGGCTTTAACAACTTGATCCCAGTTCTGTGCATGTGTAATCAGTGTTGAAAATGATAAAAGGAGAATCCAAAAAATGCGTTTTTTCATAAAATCAGAATTTAAACAACCAAAGCTTAGTTTGTTAGATAACAATCTAAAGTAATTAAAACATTGTAAAGATAATTAAAATTCAAATACAAAAAGTTATAGTCAAAAAAAAATAAAGCCAAATTTTACTTTTACCTTACTCTTATTGTTTTACCTTAAATCCGCAAGCTGTTTGCGTAACGAAGGGCTGAAATACATGCCAGATGTAGTCAGCGCAGATATGAGCACCGTAAGCGTAGCCTTTGCTACATTTCGACGCCGCTCAATGCAGCGCGGTTAGGAGCGGAGTATCGAGCATTGCCACAGATGGCATCCTGACTTCGACACCTTTTTTTACTAAAATTTGCAACCTTCTGATAATCAGCAGTTTACAAAAAATAAAATTCCAAAATGGGTGTCCCCATTAAGTAAAATCAACAATCTTGCGGTATAAAGTCTTTTCTATAGAATTAGAAATGATCAATATTGTCCTATCATGTTATAGAATAATCTGCGATGCTCTGCTTATACAAAGTAAAAACGCTAGGCAAACTGTAAGGAAATAAAATATTACGAGCTTCAAAGGTGCGAATAAAGCGATAATTAGTTTTCGAAACGACGCGCGTTGGCCATGAAGAAACGCCGGGCCAGCTCCGGCCTTGTGAATGGTGGAACAAATAGAACTGTTGCAAAGAGGTTTATCCAGCTTTGCTTACAGTTCTTTTGTTCCAACAGAGCGGGGGGAAGGATCGTTTCTTCTTGATTTCTTTGTAACTTTCTTGATCAAGCAAGAAAGTTTGAAATGTAAAATAATACCAATTATAATTTATATATAGTCCAATATGAATTAAAAAAAACGTATTGATAACTACATATACTTTTTACATTAGAACTCGAAAGGTTACTCGTTTCAAGTTGTATAAATTCAGATACATGCTC
>JAQVGK010000557.1 GCA_028696755.1 Bacteroidales bacterium
TGCTAAGTGTGTCCTATAACTTAAAAGGTTTTGAAACAGCAATGAAGAATGGTCGGGGTATGTTTTAGGAAAATGTTAATTGTTGAATAAATGTATTAAATAAAAGAATGATGAAGATTACAATTTTTGCTTGTGTCCTGATAATGATAGTAAACTTGACTTCTGCTCAAAATACGAGTGGGAAAATTCATTACAAAGTAACCGAGGACTGGATTAAAAAAATTATGGCTGTTGACTATCTCAACAAAAGTCGTAAAGAGCATTACCAGTATATGTGGGGAAGTGATTCTGAATATTCAAGAAAAAGCATGTTGATTTTTAATACTGCATGTTATAGATATGAGGAGGTTAAAGATGAAGAGGCAAATTATGGTTTTTCGTGGAGAACAGATGAATATTTTATTTTTCGCAATTTAAAGGAAAACTACACTTATGATGTAATGAGGATTCTTGACAAACTATATGTAATAGAGGATAGCATTCAAAACCCAAACTGGAAAATACTAAATGACTTAAAAGAAGTAGCTGGACATATTTGCATGAATGCTTCGTATTACGACGATGTTAAAATGAATAATATAGTTGCATGGTTTGCCTTGGACTGGCCTGGAAGTTTTGGACCAGAGCGATTTGGAGGACTTCCTGGAGTGATTTTGGAAATTGACATCAATAATGGAGCTAAAGTAATACGTGCAGAGAAAATTGATTTGTATGAAACAGATAGCTTAATTGAAAAACCTGTTCATAAGAAAAAGATAAAACGAATCTCAGAATCTCAATACAATGAGATGATCAAAAAGAATATGGATCAGTGCAAAAAAGAAGAAAGACCATACTTTTGGGGAATGAGATATTAGAGTTTTACAAATCGCTTACAAATGTTTCCATTAGCCGAACTAAGCGAAATAAAATAAACGCCACTCTGTAAGTTGCTAATGTTTAAAGATTGATTAAAATCGTAATTTTCTTCAAACAAAACAGTTTTGCCACTTAAATCAGAAATTATTATTTTACCTGCATCATAGCTGTTGTCGAGAATCACAATTCGCAACTCGTCAAATGCTGGATTAGGATAGATTTCAAATTCAGATTTATCACTAGTCTTAGAAAAATTCTGCGTGTCTTCAACAATAAGCACATCATCAATATATAGGTTAAACATCTGCGCATCGCTGTAGCAGTGAAATCCCAAATGTACGTAGCCTTCAGCTCCATCGAAGTAAACAGTTTTCTCTACCCACTCGGTGTTCGAAAGATCTGGGTAATCATCTAAAATCATTATTACTGCGCCTGACGATGGGTTATCGGCAATTGCAACTTCGAGATTCTCGGGCCAAGTTGCATCTTCAATTCTTACTTTAAAAGTCATTTTATAAATCCACGAACCATCAAGGTAAAAACACTTTGTAAAAAGCCAGTCGTCGGCAGCATTAAAGTCATTGTAATCGTATCGAGCACATCCCGAACCACCTACTCCGCCCGAACCAACATACTGCCATGTTCTGATATCGGCATTTGTGTTCTCAATTACCCAATTTTCATAATCTTCGGGAGCATCGAAACCACAGTAGTACGGAGCGTGTGCCGATGCAGTATTGTTTAATGTGAGATGTAAAGTATCGTTACTTAAATTTTCATCACCATCCAAAACAACATAAACAATAAGATTGTGCTCGCCGGGTTCCGAAAAATCTGCAAGAGTTTCAAAACTGTGGTGTAAATAATTTCCAGGGTTTAAATCGCCAGTGTAGGTATATACTACAGGCTCGTTATCATCGAGTTTGTAGCAGATATTAAAATCTGACAAAACCTGAGAACACATATTTCTAAGCTCTACTTCAACTATTTCGTTACCAATGTCGCAACCCGACGATGGCGCCAAAATCTGTGTCATTGCCAAATCAGTTCCGTTCATTTTAGTTAAATTAAAATTGTCGATTACTATATTTAACATTTCGGGTTGACTGTTACAATAAAAACCGAAGTACCAACTTCCAGCGTTATCAACGGTAAAGTAGTTCTCCGACGTTAAAAACTCTGTATTTGCAAACCCTTCTATTTCGGTCAAATCTCTTATCATATTATCTGAATTTGGAGAATTACCATAATGAACACTTAGATTTTGTGGCCAGTACAATCCAACAGCTCTGTAATCGAACGTTAATTTATAGAGAGCTCCCTCTTCGAGTTCCATACATCTCGAAAAAAGCCAGTCGTGTGCATAATTCGAATTCCCTTGATAAAATGCACAAGCATCACCAAAATCCTGAAACTGCCACAGATTACCATCAATTACATCTTCGGCAACAAGCCAACCATCGCGCTCCTCGCCAGGCGAGAATCCCGTACTATAAGGGATCTCGGCACACGACACATTTAATAGTTCTAAAAAAGCAGTGTCATTCTCGGATATTAAATCACAAGAATAATCTGAATAAGCATGCAGATTAAATGTAGCACCTGGAGATACCGAAAAGTCGTAAGTAGCAAAAAACTCAAACTGAAACTCCTCACCAGGCTGTAGAGTTACTGGTAAAGTTTCGCATACTGGAGTGCCTCCGTTTACGCTGTAGCAAACTGGAATATCTGCAGCTTCTTCGGCTCCAAAGTTTTTTACTGTAATTCCAATTGTTGATGGTGTTGTAAATGTGTGAGAAATAGGTGCATAAATTTCGGTAACCGTAATGTCACAATCTGGATTTGGATAGAGATTACAAACTATCATATTGTTGGCAGGAAAAGTAATTTCTGGCATTAAAA
>JAQVGK010000558.1 GCA_028696755.1 Bacteroidales bacterium
AATGCTGAAATATATAAAGGCTTACAAAATTATTTGTTATGTACTGATTGGGTTTAATACAGATATTGAACAGGATTTGTACAGGGTAAGAAAATTAAAGGAATTAGGAATAAGACCTTTTGTACAGCCTTACAGAGATTTAAACAATGAAAGAATAATAAGCCAATACGAAAAAGACTTTGCAGGTTGGGTAAATAAAAGAGAACGATTTATGAGTTTTGATTTTGTTGATTTCCAACCACGAAAAGGTTTTAAGTGTAGTTTTTACCTTAATGCTTTTGAAAAAAGCAAAGAGCGTGGGCAAAAAATATTTAATTATGGTCAAGTTTCTACAAATGTTCATTAAATGAACGAATGTAGCACTTGCACACAACGAATAGTGCTAAACTGCGTTTTAATGCAGTTTTAGCACCTGTTAAACACATTTTTTATTCATTTTAAATATAAAATCATGGAAAAATCAAACGGAAATATGTATGAGTGGATTACACACACGGCTAATCCACTTTCGGGCGAATGTTTACACAAATGCAGTTATTGTTACGTGAACAAATTAAAACATGCAAAACCTGTAATTGCAGAAAAATATACCGGGAAACCGAAAATTTCAGAAAACGGATTGAAACAAATATCTGGCAAGGATAAGTTTATTTTTATTTCAGACATGACGGATTTGTTCGCAAAAGATGTTCCGATTACTGATATTGTTGCAATTTTAACAAAATGCTCCCAAAAACCGCAAAATAAATATTTATTCCAAACGAAAAATCCTGAGCGTTTTTTTGATGTTTGGCAATTAAAAAACGGTGATGTAATTTTTATTTTAGATTTCATTCCACAAAATTCGGTAATTGCAACAACGATTGAAAGTAATATTCATTACAAAAAATATATGGGCAATACGCCACACCCTAATTATAGAGCCGAATTTTTGGGATTAATAGATAATTTTGAAAAATACGTTACCATTGAGCCAATTATAGATTTTGACTTGTCAGAATTTGTAAGAATTTTGAAAATTGCAAATCCAAAACAGGTAAATATCGGTGCAGATAGTGGTAAAAACAATCTGCCAGAACCATCAAAAGAAAAAATATTGCAACTAATTTCTGAATTAGAAATATTTACAGTTGTAAAACAAAAATCAAACCTTAAACGGTTGCTGGTTTAGTTGTGTTTAACGAGTAAATTGGCGGCGCGCTAGTGCCGCACAATTTACTGTTATGCGAAATTTTTATAAAAAAACCTACATATTAACCGTAAAAAAAAAGACCGTGAAATGAAAAGATTCTTTAAAAAAGGCGATATTTGCATGAGCGGAGTAAATTATCGCAAGGGCGACGGGCTTAGAGCCGGGGCGCATAAAGTGGTGGTAACAAAAGACAATAATGGTGCAGAGTTGACAGAGTGCAGAATGATTACGCACTCCAGTGCCGGCACAAATGAGAAACTTCAGGAAGAAAGAATCAAGGGCGACGGCTGGCGCCCGGATAACGATGCCTACATAACAAAAGATATTTTTGAGGCTGTAACAAAATTTATGAAAAAAAAAGGAGGAATACATTATGAATAAGATTAAAATATTGTACGAAGAGCAAAATGCGTTATTCGACACAGAATACATACGCAGGTTACGTAATAACAGGACTACCATATTTTTATTAATTTGGTTGGTCGTAAAAAGATTTGTAAGCTTAAAATATGCTTATGAACTTATGCTTAACCCAGTTGAGATAAGCCTATTTAATAACCAAAGTCTGACAGATGACGAAGAGATTTTAAGCTCAGACATGGGGCTAAGGTTAATTTATGAAGGCTGTTTTATTACCTGGGATGGCTATGTTGTTTTTGAGGATGATGGCAAAACTCAATATAAGAGGCATAAGCTTATTTGAGTTGAAAAGCTTAAAAAAATCCCTGTCATTAATAAGGCAGGGATTTTTTTTATTTGGTGTCAATAAAACTATACGTAAAACTATTGTGTAAAGCAAAATATGACTTGCCCTGTTCACTCCTTGAATTGATTAAAGATATGCGTGCCAATGACGCTAATACGGCAGTATTTGCCTTTTTTTGAACAGCGTAAGGGATTAAAGCCTTTTCTTTGATTTCTGCAGGCGCTAGATGGTGTGTTCCTTCCAATGGCTTAAAAACGTATTTTACGTAAAAATTTAGTATGCCTAGCCTTTTGCCGCCTGCTATTTTTTTATACGGAATATTCTCGTCTATTTTAATAAGCGCAGCCGGGTAAATGATAGGTGCTTCATTTTCCGGGTTTAAATTAATCTGTCCATTATCGGCTTCTATCCATTTAAAATCCGGAATTGTTGCCAAAGCTCCCTGAATTGTTTTAAAAATATTTTCCATGTATTTTCATTATTTTATTAAGCAATAGTTTTGCAATTTTTTGATTTAATGTAACTGAACTTCCCATATATTTTCTGCGTGGTATGTTTATGACATGCGGCTTTGTTTTTGGGAATTTACCACCGGCTTCAAGGTCTGTACTTTTGCGTATAAATTTTGCTTTGCCTTTTTTGTCGATTATAAAAGGCGTTCCACCAGGATGATTAATTTTTCCGCCATGGTTATGTATCTGTGCGTGTGGTGCTGTGTTGTAAATAAAAATAGAGCTTCCTGTAATCTGGTAGTCGAAGCTATCTCTCAGCTCGCCTGTTTTAATAAGAATACCGCTACTTCCACTTCCGAAAACATTTTCTTTCCCTGATTTAGTTTTTCGCCAAGGAATAAGTGTTCTG
>JAQVGK010000052.1 GCA_028696755.1 Bacteroidales bacterium
TATCAAGAGCTTTAATCTCATCAGCGGTGAGCGGACTGTAGTTTTCCCACACAATTTTGTGATTTTTGTAAGCAAAAGTATGCTCGGTATAAAGCTGCAATTCGTTAATTTTCCATGATGCGAGCATATCAATTAACTTATACAAACTTTCCATTGTGGGAACTTTATTACGACTTACATCCAGCATAAAACCACGACGTTCGAAATCGGGATAATCCTTTATGCGAATGCAAGGCAAAGGCACATTTTCGGTGATTGCATACGACACGAGCTGAAGAACAGTTTGCTTCGCATAATAAAGTGCCGCTTCGTTTTGACCAATAATTGTAATTGATTCTTTGCCAATTTCTAATAGATAAGCCTGCGATTGTGGGATGTCGGCATCAATTCCAATTTTTATCGAACTAATGCCATACATCATGCTAATCAGCTTAAGCTCCCCAGTAAGATTGAGACGGCTCAAAGTTGTAAGCAGCGTTTGCATTTTATCTGGTTTTGCTATACTAACTGCATCAGCATCATCGCTGTACGTTGCCTTAATTTCTTTTGGAAAAGGTATCAAATATTTTTCATAATTCGACGCAAAAGTTGCAGTTGCAACAAATATCAATGCTAGGCTTAAGATATTTCTCATTTCTCTTTTGTTTATTTTGGGTAAAAATAGCAAAAAGTTTTGGGAGAGGAATCTACGACAAGTAGAAAAAGAATTTTCAATTTATCATTTAAAGATAATATATCATAAGCACTAGGCATTGTCGAGAAACCTTCTTATGTGCAAATGCTTTATTCCTTTAAAATCTTGGGCAAAATCATCTGCTGACACAACAATTTTTTCATAGTTATCTTCAATCTTTAGCAGATTACCAAATTCTCTTTCTCTAACACTCTCATTTGGCAATTGGTAGGCAACCTGAATATATTTAACCTTATCGCCTTTTTGTGCAACAAAATCAATCTCTCTATCAGAGTGCTTCCCAATAAAAACATCATAATTTTCGTAAATCAACTGATTATACACAAGATTCTCAAATATACTCCCAATTTGACTTCCATTAAAAGGGATGATAGAATGTTTTAGTCCCAAATCTGCAAAAAAGTACTTATCATTTATCTCAAATCTTTTCTTCCCAACAATATCCACGCGTTGCACTTTACTAATGAAAAAGGAATTTTCCAAATATTTTAAATAATTCATCACTGTGTTTACCGATAGGCTAATACGCTGAGCTTTTAGAAAATCTCTGATTCTTTTAGAGGACAAGTAACATCCAATATTGTCAGATAAATATTCAACCAAACGATCTAAAAAATCAATATCCCTAATACTATATCTAGAGACTACATCCTTTAAGATGATTGTACTGTAAACACTTTTTAAATAGTTGTAAATAATTTCATCGTCAAACGAAAGATTGTTTAGATAAGGCAGCCCGCCATACTTAATATAATTAGTCAACGAATCATTTGTGTTTTCTAAATTATGAAACTGCAAAAACTCGCTATACGACAAACTACCTACATGAAATTCTATATATCTTCCCGATAAATATGTGGCCAGATCTCCAGACAACATTTTTGCATTACTGCCCGTACAATACAAGTCAATTCCTTCGGCTAGCAACTGCCTTAGAGCTGTCTCAAATCCTAAAACATCCTGAATTTCATCAATAAAAACATGATTCTGTTGAGTAATCGACAATCTTGATTTTACATATTGGTACAAATCCTCAGAATTAATAACATCCTTAAATTCATTTAGCTCTTTATTGATGTATATAATATTTGCAGATTTATTATCACGCAAAATAAGTTCAGCAATTTGCTTAAGAAGTACTGTTTTTCCAACCCTACGCTGACCAGTCAGTACTTTAATAACATCCAAGCCAATATAAGGCTTTATCCGATCTAGGTATGTTTCGCGAACAAATTCTTTCTTCATAATGAAATATTTTTACAAATATAACACTTATTTTCATTATACTGAAATCTTTTTGATTTTTTTTCAATGTTTTCATTATAAAAAACACAAATACTAATTGCATTTATTGATTCAAATAAATAATTCGATCAATAAGCATATAAAAAAAAGTTGACTAACAACTATTGTGTAGCTGTTAGTCAACTTTTGTATGAATTTACGTTTTTCTACCTTTTAATAACTTTTCTTACACATCTTTCGTTTTCAGTTTCGATGCTGATAAGATAAATTCCATTTGGCAGATTACTCATGTCAATATCAGTGGTTTTTCCGTAAGATTTTACAATTTTTCTATCGATGCTATACACATTAACGTCAACAATTTTTGTTGCTTCGACATGTAAAATTCCATTTGTTGGATTTGGATAAAGTTGGATTTCGGACGCTGTATTCGGATTATTCACATCTTGCAGCAATTCAGGATTATAATTTGAAGGAATTGTTCCGGCATTATACCAACTAATCAATGAATCAAGCATAGGTCCATAATTAAATACAGATTTTTCATCTGACGCAAAAGGATTTTGAATATGCCCAAACAAAATATCGACTTCGACACTTTGCTGAGAATCCAGATTAAATGGACCCATACTGCCAACGCCACGTCTATCTCCAGGAGCATTATCAGCAGTCTCTTCTGACCAATCAACCTGTGGAACGCCCCCCTGTCCTAATCCCAGAGGATCTGTTGTTGGGCTGCCAGGAAACATGTAGCTTGTTGGAACGTCAGGATTTCCGCCACCAGAAACGTGTCCTGTACCTCCATAACATAGTGGAGAATTATCTTTCCAATAGCCTCGTAAATAATTGTAATATTCTTGTGCTGTATGCGGATCGTTCAGAGCTGGATTAGAACCATTATTAAAATAAACAAATTTACTTAGTTTTATTGAATCATTATCTGGGTGTGAGTATGGTCCGTCGAGAATAGTAACTGTTTGAATTGGAGGAAAATCACCATAGCCAAGAGTTCCACTATAATCCTGGTCGAAATCATCTCCGTTATAAGCATAAAATGAACTTCGAGCCACATCACAACCTATATAATCGTCAACTGCTCCACCGAGATCAACATCAGTCCAAACTCCAACAAAAACCGAATCGTAATCATTTACCGACCTGTTTGAAATTTTCACATTAAGAAAACTCTGGTAGTTAATCAAATCTTCAATTTCATCCGCGGGATTTTCGAAGCTATAAGAATACAAAGTGTATTGCATTTCGACTCCCATTGGGATTCCATCAGTAGAGTTGTGAGGTGCAATCACATCATTAGTAATCCACCACAACATCTGGTCTCCACGTAGTTCAGGATAATCACCTTGGTATGGTTCGTATATTCCATCTGCATCGGCATCATAAAATGGAGCCAAAATTTCTGGATACCCTTCTGGTCCGTTGCCTGGCCAGCTATACAAATCGGGACTTACATAATAATCAGTACCATTTTCAATATTTGAAATATGCGCAAGAATGTCGCTTTTGTCGATCTTCCATATCTTGTTAAAATCAATTGACGTAGCTGTATCGCAAGTACCAGACCCAATTGTTAAAGGCCCTGTTAAAAAATCGTACGAATATGTTGACAGAGGATCGCTATTACCCTGATTAAATCTCTCTGCCGACATGTGTAATTGATTAGTCTCTGTATTATATCCCCCAATCCAAAGAGATGCTGCAAACAAAGAATGTGTTCCGCTACCTGCTGGAACTTCATAACATGCTTTTCCCTGACCATCCCAGAAAAAAGTACCATAACTTTTAGCACCCGCTTTAACTTGATTTCGGTCGAGATATTTAAAATTATCATCGGTGTAACCAGCCATAAAGTTAAGATAATTATCTAAGTGGAAAGAATACAATTGATTAAAGCCTAATCCTGAAAAATAAATTCGGTTGTCGGCATTAAGAATGACAGAGTTAAACCCTGGATTAAGCAAGATATCTAAAAATTTATATATTGTAGGGGTATTATTTTCTATCACACAAATCTCTGCAAAATTATTGGCTCTACTAGTCATTAATACTCGACCACCGCCTCCATTTTCAATAAACGCCGACGAATAGTTAAATCTGCTATCATAACACGAAGACTCGGAAATTGGAATTGTACTTGCTTCTTCGATATCATAAATAAAAATGCAATCAGAGCCAAATTCAAGTGAGTACCAAATTTTATCATCAACTATTATAAAAGTCTCAATTCTCCGAGGCAAATCATTAATAACTGGCTCAATAATTTTTGAGACTTGAGATCCATCATATTTATAAATACCATAGGTAAATTTGCTATTCCAGTAAATATTTCCATCAGAATCCGAATCTATTTCGACTCTATAATTGTTACTATTTATGATTTTTTCGAAAAGAACTTGTTGAATCTCATTTGTCGCTAAATTTATAATCATCAACTCATTAATCGAATCTTCGACCTGACTTCCACTAATAGCATAAAGATTACCATTTTTTATTAATGCTGCATAAATAACCTTGCCCGACGTACCTTCAACAGTCTGCCAGATTGGGTCCGACACGGCAGTATTAGTGCGATATAAACCTCCTTGTGTTGCAGCATATAAAACATTATCGTAAAAATATAGGTCATTTATAGTATCAGAGCCCAAGCCAGAATTGTCTGAAGTAAAATGAGTAAAACTTTCTCCATTGTATTTAGCAACACCTTGCTGGTAATACCCAATCCATAAATTATCTTCGCCATCCAAGCAAATATCTCGATGATAAAAGCCTGTACCTGTACCAAGAATACTATCGCCAATTACAACAGGCATAGATTGAGAATAACAAAAAGAGGAAATCATTAAGGCAATGATTACCGAAATCAGTCTAAAAGTTTTCATAAGGCATAAAAATTAAAAATGTATTAAGAACTCTGCTATGTGTTTAAATGCTGAAATAATCTCAAATACAAAATTTATTATTGAATATTAAGCAAGTGAAACTATTTAGATGCTAATATACATAAAATATTATTAAAAACAAATTTTTATCGACATTTCTTAAAAAAATGTTAAAAAAATGTAGCTGTCCGTATTTTACAATAAAATTTCCCCCACTTTTCGGCATTATCTATTTTTTTTGTATTTTTGAAAATCGAACCAAAAATATAAACTATGGAAGATTTTAATTTGCCGGATCCACAGAATGAAAGAAGAGCAGCTCAGCCTGCAAGTAACGAACCAGTTATGCCAAGTACTCCGCCAGTACCGCCGTTGAATCCACAGCAGTATCAGCAACCTGTTGCTCCGCCAACACCTCAATATCAGCAGCCGGTTAATCCTCAACAATACCAGCAGCAACAACAATATCAGCAAGCTCCACCAACTTACCAGCAACAACCACAGTATCAGCAGCCACAGACTTCGCAGCAAATGACTTATAATCAGCAGGTTGCATATCAGAAAAAGAATAATCTTTACCCACCAATGAAAATGGGTGAATGGATGCTAACAATGTTTTTAGCCGGAATTCCTCTCGTGGGTTTTATTTTAATGCTTGTTTGGGCATTTGGTTCTGACACCAACCCAAGTAAATCGGCATGGGCAAAAGCAGCATTGCTTTGGGGTGTGATTATAACTGTGATATACGTAATTTTCTACGCCATATTCTTTGTTGTAATGGGAATGGCTGGAGGACTAAACTTTTGATTTATCTAAAGCTTAGCAATTAGTCTATCTAGTTTTTCTACTAGTAAATCTGTGTCTTCGTTTGTCATATCGAGTGGCGGACGAAGCCTTATGTTGTCTTTGCCTGCTCCTAAAAGAAGTAAATCCTCTTGTTCGAGAGCCATATCAACAAGTTTTGATTTATCTCCAGGTTTTATAAGAGTAAAGCCCTGATACAATCCCAGACCTCGAACATTTGAAACTTTATCAGAATGTTTGCTCTGCAAATCTTTAAGCTTAGAAATTAAGTACTCCGATTTTTTCTGAACTGCAGAAATTAAATTCTCGTCAATTACAATCTTCCATTCCTGAACAAATCGTACCATATCGGAAAGAGTTCCACCCCAAGTTGAGTCGAGAACTCCAAAATCTTCCATTGGCTTTTTCATATAAACTACCCCATTTGCAAGTTTCTTGGCCGAAGCAACTGCATCGGGAGGATGAGGAATATCAAAAAGGTCGATGCAAAACACCTCGCCAGTTTGGCCGCCAGCTGTTTGCACCTCATCAAGTCCCCAAAAGATTTCGTATTTTTGACATAATTTGCTTAGCTCGGTATAAAATTCGGGTAAAGCAATACGATGTCCGCCAGCGCCCTGAATAGGTTCCAAAATAAGTCCAGCAATCTCATCATTATATGTTTTCATTATGTACTCGAGATTCGACAGAGTGGAATTCATTACAGCAAGATTTTCGTCATAACTTTTATCGTTATCAACTGCAGGAAAAGGAATTCTAAAATTACCCGGAACAATACCCTGAAAGTCTTTGGTAAGAACAGGATCATGATCTAAAACTGTAACATTTAGTGCAAAAATTGTTCGCCCATGAAATGCCTGATCAAAATAGATAAAGCGTTTTTTTGTTACAGACTTTCCCTTCTTTTCCATTTTGTGCTGAAAAAGATTTATGAAATACTTCATCATATTTTCCACAGCTTCGGCTCCCGAATTAACGCTGTAAACCTCAGGATCTTCGTTACGCATACATTTTGGTGTTATACTATGCAATAAGCGATAATAATCCAAACACTCAGTTGTAAGGTAATCTGGATTTGCCAATTTGGTATTAGCAGCATAAGTTAGCGTCTCAATATAATCTGGCTCAAACATTCGCGGATGATTATACCCGATAAGTTTAGATCCATAAAGGCCTGTCCAATCGAAAAGCCTGTCACCATCAACAGTTTCGAGCCACATTCCTAGGCATTTTTTCAAGTTTATTACAAATGGATGTGGTTCAACAATTACGTAATTGTTTAGCTCTTTTATCAATGAAGCACTTTTAGGTTTTGGAAAATTCATATTTGTATTTTTTTGCAATTATCGTTGTTTGAAACAGAAACTTAGTTTAAATGTTTTGCTAAAAAATTCACTTGAATTAATCATTCCCGCAAAAACTATCGTGTAAAATTTCAACAATTTCTCCTTTCGTGTTAATCCTTAAACATTTTTGACCTTTTTGGACTATAGCAGTTCCATTTTCAAAATTGCAAAAATCATCGAAGGGCCCAGAAATAACTATATCACCTTTAGAATTTATCACATAAAACTCGCCAAATTCATCAGTTTGGGAGACAAAGCATAATCCATCACAAAAATTTCCAGCAAAAGTAAACTTTATAGGTACCGCAATTCCTCCAATTTCATTGATAAAACCATATCTATTGTTTAATTCAACCAATGCTAATCCATCATTAATCGAATAGGCATTGTAATATTTTGGCTCAACAATCCATTGGCCTTTTTTATTAATGTAACCCCAACAATTTTCATAGCTCTCAGAATTTACACAAACTGGAGCGATTCCCGATTTAAATTCTCGAAAATCTTTAAACCTAAACCCAGTAATCAGTTCACCTTTGAGATTTATAAAACTATATAATCCTTCTGAATTTTTAACTGGAGCCATTCCATCCGAAAAACCGTATATATAGACACTGTTATCCAACTCATTCGTTTGGGTAACACATTCGTAAGGAATATCGAGAACTTTTGTAAATGTGTTATCAATAAAAACCCAATTATCTAAATAACTTGCAGGTGCATAACCTTGGCTAAAGTCACCTATTAACTGAAAATCTGATATTGTACTAGGTATCCCAATCCCCGAAAAAGTGAATGAAATTCTTTCACCATTAGACAGTTCAAATCCCATCATTTTCTTAAACCTACCAGGTCTTTTAATAAATGTAAAACATACTGTAAAGTGGTAGATTTCATTCTTTTTCAATTTTTCTTGTGGATAATCACAAATAAAATGAGGATCACCAGTCCATGCTCGAGTTATTATAACATCTTCATCGCCAACATACTTAAAATATTTGTAGAGCTTCCCAGTAGTTTGTGGAACAAATCCTAGATTATGAGTTAATGAATCGGTAACAAAACTATAACACGTATCTTTAAAGCTTATGCTTTGTGGGTTAACAACAGTATCACAATAAACGATTGATTTTATCTGCGAAAAACCTAGTTCTGCAAAAGCCAGCAAAAGTAAAGTAAGTCTGAAATAATTCATTAAATGAGTTTAAAAATTCAAATATTTTAATAATATCCAAAGTAAACAGTATTATCGTCGGTTGTCTCGATAACAACTGTTATTTGCCTGTCCACACCATAATCGTAGAAGGTCCATCTACCATCGCCATCTGCAGTATATGAATCGTTAAACTTTTCCAGCATTGTGTCAAAAGCAGACTGAGAACTTGGAAAAACATAGCTTACTATGCAGTATTCGTCATCGTCAAAAAAATACATTGCAGAAGATGAAGAACTCTCGGCCATAATAAAAGGCTGTCCATTATCGTCAATTCCAGATGATGTAACCGATGACCCAAGCGACGATTCTACTTGCCAGTAACTCTTACCTGTCATGCAGCCCTGTGCTTTTGACGGAATAGTAGCAATTGCAAATAGTGCAAAGATTAAAACTAGTTTTTTCATGATGTGTATTTTTATCAATTGAGTAATGCAAATTTAGCAAATTTTGGAAATAAAAATGCTATTCATTATCCTTTTTGGGCATAATTGACATTACCTAACAACTTGAAAAACAATTCTTACATTATTTATTGTTGAGAAAATATAGGTTCCTGGCTTAAATACACTTAAATCAATTTTCATTTTTTGCACATTGATGATACCAGATTCTATTTGCTTTGAAGCCAGATCACAAATTTTGTACTCTGCTCCTATAAAAGCATTATTTGATTCAAAAGTTATACTTTCTGTTGCCGGATTTGGGTAAAACCATAATGATTCTGGCAAAATATTTTCGTCCACAATTGTTGTTTCGCAGTTCGTTGCTGGATTATTTGAACTTAAAGCAATTTGATCAGCGAAGAGATTTGCCATATTCTGTGCCCTAAGTTGCAGATTGTCGATTGAATGTCCGTTCGAAAAACAATTGTTTAAGTAATCATAATTATAAATAATATCAGCATGAAATGGAGGTGCAGTTTCTCCCAAATTTCCAAGGTAGTTCTTCATATCTTCACCACCATGTGCACTCGGGTAAAAATAGTATGGTTGACAGATATTCGATTGCTGATAGCACTCCCAACTCACTCGTCCTAACAGTCTACCATATTCATAGTTAACAATAACATCCGACCCTTGATGAAAAATGTAAACAGGTTTTATAAATGATGATTGGTCGAAAATGCTTAAATCAAACACCCCACCATAAAAACTACCAACGCCCTGAACATCGGAATTGTATATACCAGTATGTAAGTCGCCTTCGATACTTCCTAAATCAGGTCGTTCGAGATTTAATGATTCGGGAATACAACCGTAAGTGGCAAGATCGAGATCGGGAGTTGGTGCATTTGTAATCGAATAGCAATCGGCAGGCTTTATGCTTTCACTATTGGTAAAGGCAGCAGATAATGCGATAAACGCACCAGCACTCTCGCCAACGATAAACACATTGTTAATATCGGTAGAGTCTTCGGCAAATCTGCTTTTCATGAATCGAATAGCTCCCTTCGTATCTTGTACTGCTCTAAAATTTGCTCGAACAACTTCTGAGCTATCGCAGATATAAGCACAAGGAGCCGAAATATTGGTATTACAGATCGCATACATTGCATAGTTGGATGTCTTATGCGTACCTAATCGGTAATTTATATTGGCAACAACGTACCCACGTTTAGCATATTCACGGGACAATAAAACAGTATTAATATCTTCTTTACTACCCGAAACCCACGCTCCGCCGTGAACAATTATCATTATTGGTCTAAGACAGTTTCCATCATTTTTTGGTTTGTAAATATCGGCCATTAACACAGTTTGATTTCCAGCATAGTCGGTAGCTACACCATAACTGATGTTCATTATACTATCATATTCATACAATGCTTGCGAATACGGGAGCTGAGAATGAACCTTGAAAAATGATACTGTGAGTAACAGTAATATTAATACTTTTTTCATACGTTTTTATTGTTAAACAAACAATTGATTGGTTTTGTTAAACAAATTTACGGTTTTATTTGCTATAACTTTTTTCTGTTTTGAAAAAATCACCAATTTACCTCTCCACCTTTCCTCTAGCAAACGAAAAGTAAATTCCGGCAGCGCAAACAGCAGCAAAACTTGCAAATCCCCAGTTTACTGCTTTCATAAATGTTTCGTTTGGAATTGATTTAACTGCATGATCTCCAAAAAGTGCTGCAAAAAAAAGTGTTACAATTGTCATACTAGTAATTTGACCCAAAACACGCACTGTTGCAGATGTTCCAGATGCTAATCCATATTGTGATTTATCAACTGAACCCATAATTGTGTTCATGTTTGGTGATGAGAACATTGCAAAACCAAGTCCCATAGCAACTAGTAAAATCACAATAAGCCAAATTGGTGTTATAGGCGAAATAAACGAAAATGCTATAAGTCCAGCAGTGCACAAACTCATTCCAGTTGTTGCCAAAAATCGTGGTTGAATTTTGTCCGACAGTCGGCCAGCAAGTGGCGAAAGTGTTGCCATAACAATTGGCTGAGCAATTAAAATCAGCCCGGCATCACGTGGCGACATGGCTCTTACTTTTTGCAGATACAGACTCAGCAAAAAGACTATTGCAAAAGTAGCAGAGTAATTAATTAACGCTGCAATATTTGAAAATGCGAACAATCTGTTCTGAGTGAATAACTTTGTTTCAAACACCGGAAATTTTGATCTTGCTTCCACAAACCAAAATGCAACAAGAAATACAAATCCACCAGCAAGCAAAACCCAGCCTGTAAGAGAAGGGATTTCGGACGATCCGTAAACCATCGCAAATAATCCAGGCATATAGAGTAAACTACCTTTAAAGTTTACTTTTGGGTGCAGATCATTTAAGATTTCATCTTTTCCAAGATAGATAAATGCAATTAGTGTTGTTATTACTCCTATAACTGCTGTAATGTAAAACAACATTCGCCAGCCTGCGTATTGAGTGATAATACCTCCCAACATTGGACCAAAAGCTAAACCCATATAAACCGATGCTACCGAAATTCCAAGAACTCTCCCCCTGTGTTGCGGAGGAAAAGCAGTAATTAGAATTGCTGGTCCGGTTGTAGACGTAAGTGCAGCACCAATACCCTGCAAAAACCTAAATGCAATAAGCCAACCTCCTGCTGGTGCAAATCCACTGGCAATTGAGGCAAGCACAAAAATAATTATTCCCGATTTGTAAAATTTTCTAACACCAATAATATCGCTCAATCTGCCAGCAGGCAGCAGAAACATTGCCGACGAAAGCAAAAACGAAGTAACAACCCAGCTTAACTGAACAGCATCGAGTTTAAAGCTTTTCTCGATTTCGGGCAATGCAATATTTACCGACGAAATCAAGAATGTGCCCATAAAAGAGGTGATTGCCACAATGGCAAGAATCGAATATTGTTTTTTTGTGTAAGGCATTTTAGAAAATTTGGGGTAAAATTAGGAAAAATCGAGTTTAACTGTTTAAAATTTATCAGTATTTAAATAGCTGTTGTTCAAGATGAAATTTTAAAAACGGCATGGCGCATGGGGCATGGGGCTCAAATTGTAGAGAGTATAGCATTTGTGCTAAAAACAGCATTATGCAAAATATACGAATAGTATAATATCATTTTCTAGCACAAATC
>JAQVGK010000559.1 GCA_028696755.1 Bacteroidales bacterium
TGTAATTTGTAATTTGTGATTTGTAATTTGATATTATTTAGAATTTAGCATTTGGGGCTTAGTGCTTTCTAAAACTCTTGCTTCGGCTCCGCCACCTGCACAGCGATAGGTGACTGAGTGAAGCCCAAGTTGCCGATAAAACTTAATCTTAAAACATCATAGTCTTTACTATCAGATCGAGTAAAGATTCTTCATCCCAAAGTAAAATTAATCTTAACTTAATCTTAATTCCCAATCTTAGCTTATCTTTGCATTAGAAAAGATTAACTATGAAAATTGTTAACCGTGAAATAAGCTGGCTGCATTTTAACGGAAGATTGCTGCAAGAAGCCGCAAATCCTGATGTGCCTTTGTTGGAAAGATTACGTTTCTTGGGTATTTATTCAAACAACCTCGATGAGTTTTATCGTGTAAGAGTTGCTTCAACAAAACGCTTAGTTGAATTTAATAGGAAGAATTATCCCGAAAAACTTGTTGAATCCGAAAAGCTTTATTCGGAAATTATTAATTACATTAATAGCCGTCAACTTGAATTTACAGAAATCAAGAACAAAATTTTTTATGAACTAGAGCAACATAATCTTTTTGTAATAGACGAAAAGGGTTTAAGTGAGTCACAAAAGTCTTATGTAAAACGAATGTTTAACGAGGATATTTTACCAGGGCTTTTAACACTAAGATTAAACAAAAATACAAATCTCGCTAGTCTAAACGATGGTGCAATTTATTTGGCTGTATCGCTACAACGAGCCGATAAGCAAAAGAATGATTATGCACTTATTGAAATTCCAACAAATCGCCATGATCGTTTTGTGGTTCTGCCCGATAAAGGAAAGCGTAAAACTATCATTCGGCTAGATGATATAATACGTTTTTGTCTCGACGATATTTTTGGTGCATTTGGTTATACTGCTTTTGATGCATATACTTTGAAAATAACTCGTGATGCAGAGATAGATTTATATGGAAACGTCTCGAAAAGTTTTATTGATATTGTGGCCGACAGTGTGAAAAAACGTAAAACTGGAGCACCTGTTCGATTTATCTATGATAAGAAAATGCCTCAAGAATTGATCGAAACTTTAATGCATTGCTTTAAAATCAAAAGTCGTGAGAATATTGTTGTTGGTGAGCGTTATCACAATTCAAAGGATTTTATGAATTTCCCGAATCTTCTTGGGCAAAAATTTGTTTATCAAAAATTAGTTCCGGTAGATCATCGTAATATTTCAAAAAGCGAAACAATTCTTTCATCTATTCGTAAAAAGGATATTTTACTTCATTATCCTTATAATTCATTCAACTACATTATCAATATGTTGCGTGAGGCTTCGGTTGATCCTAAAGTGCGTTCAATAAAAATTACTTTATACCGATTGGCTCATGATTCAAAAATAATCTCTGCTTTAATTAATGCAGCAAATAATGGAAAATCGGTAACTGCTTTTCTTGAACTTAAAGCACGTTTTGATGAAGAGCATAATATTTTCTGGACAAATCAATTGGAAGAAGCTGGAGTTCGAATTATAAAGACAATACCAGGGATTAAAGTCCATTCAAAACTAATTCTTATTCGTGCTAAGGAAAAGGGTGAAAATGTATTTTACTCAAATATCAGCACTGGCAATTTTAACGAACGCACTGCTAAAGTTTATAGCGATGTTTCGCTGCTTACTGCCGATCAACGTATCGGAAACGAGATGGCTAAAGTTTTTTACTTAATCGAATCTGCATATCAGATTATTACTTTTGATCACCTTATTGTTTCTCCGCTTTATACCCGAAACAAACTAATGTCGCTTATCCAAAATGAAATTTCGTTTGCCCGTCGTGGTAAAAAAGCATTTATAGATCTTAAACTAAACAGTTTAACCGATTCTGCCTTCGTTGAAAAACTTAAAGAAGCTGCCGAAGCAGGAGTTAAAGTGAGATTAAGCGTGCGAGCTTCATGCAGCCTGGTACCTCATGGAAATCCAAATATCAATGCCGTCGGAATCGTTGACAGATTTTTGGAACATTCTCGTATCTTAATATTTGGTAATGGCGGCGATAACCTTTATTTTATTGGCTCATCCGATTTAATGATACGTAATCTGGATACGCGAATCGAAGTTACAACTCCTATCTACGATGCCGAAATTCAAAAAGAACTTAAGCAAATCATGGATTTTCAATTCCGTGGAAACGTTAAATCGCGCGATTGGGCAAGTGGAGATAAAAATCTGCTCGTGAAAAACGGTAAAGCTCCTTTTAGAACACAGATGGAAATTTATAAATATTTAAAAAAATTAAATTCTTGATTTACCATATGGGAGTTATTTCAATAATGAATTTGCTATTTTGGACATTGGGGAATCATGCTCCATGCTCCATGCCCCATGCCCCATGCAAAGTATTGAAGTTTAAAATTTCAAAACCCATAAATTATTAATCGCTAATTCAAAAAAAATGATATTTTCAGCAGTTGACATAGGCTCTAACGCCGGACGTTTATTGATATCACACGTCTTCGAAAAGAATAACCAAATGTTTGCAAGTAAAATTGCTCTCGTGCGCGTTCCATTACGCTTGGGAATGGACGTTTTCGAAAAGGGCTATATTTCGGATGAGAAAATCGAAATGCTTGTAAAAACTTTTAAGGCATACGAACTTATTCGTGATATTTACAAACCAGTAGACTTTACTGCTTGTGCAACAGCTGCTCTTCGCGAAGCGAGCAACAGAAGCGAAGTGATAAAAGTTATAGAATCTGAAACA
>JAQVGK010000560.1 GCA_028696755.1 Bacteroidales bacterium
TAATAGGTTCAGGCAAGATATCCACAAACTGTTGCATTAGTGCTGAGGCTTCTTCGTCAAACATTGCTGTAGCAATAGTAGAATACATCAAAGTAATTCCAAGAAATGATAAAAACATTGATAGATTGGCTTTTAAATTATATTTCAGCAAATGTCTATTCATTTTGATCATCTCCATAATATTTCATAAACAGATCTTCTAAAGTTTCTTTAAATGAGTTAATTTTAATTACTTTATATCCTTCCATAACCTTGAAGAAATCTTTATAATTATTTTTTACTGCCACATGGTAAATATTATCTTTTACAAATGAAATATCTAACTTTTCATGGAGGATAGCATCATTTTTTTTCTTCTTTTATCAAATCCAAAAATACATTTTGCATTAAAGGATCCAATCCAGAAGTCGGTTCATCCAAGATCAAGATATCTGGATCATGCATAAAACAAGCAATGATAGCGAGTTTTTGTTTCATTCCTTTTGACATCTTCTTGATAAATACTTCGGTATCGAGTTTAAACTTTTCTTCAAGGGTTTTTCTGTAAGTAAAATCCGTGAGATTTCTTAAGTTAGCTAAAAGGTCTAAAAACTCACGTCCTCTTAAGTTTTTGTATTAGACAATCTCACATGGCAAGTAGCCTATGGTTTTATTGATTTCTTCGGTATCGGTCCTTGCATCTTTACCGTTAATTAAGACTTTACCTTCTTTGGCATTGGTAAAGCCTAATATATTTCTGATAGTAGTTGTTTTCCCAGCGCCATTTGGGCCTAAGTAACCGAAAACTTCTCCATCATTAATGTTGAAGTTTAAGTCGAATACTCCTTTACCAGAACGATATACTTGTGTTAGATTAATTATCTCTATCATTTTGATTCCTCCACTTAAAGTAAAGAGCGTACAGATTTATTATACAGCAAACTCGGCATTTTTCTTAGGTAGTATTTAAAAAAAATCTATTCAGCCATAAATTTAATGAAACAAGAGAATAATTTTTGAAACATTGGGTTTAACTTGAAAAATAAGCGGTTTTAAACTATAATTATTATGTTTACAAATAAGGAGATTTCTATGAAGATATTTAATTCCTATTCAAATCAGCTGGAAGAGTTTGAATCAATCCATCCAAACAAAGTAAATATGTATGTTTGTGGTCCTACAGTTTATAATTATATTCACATTGGTAATGCAAGGCCAGTGATTTTTTTTGATACAGTAAGACGTTTCTTTGAAAAACAAGGATATGAGGTAAAATTTGCATCGAATTTCACCGATGTCGATGACAAGATAATTCAAAAAGCAATTGATGATAAGGAAGATGAACTTATACTTAGCCAAAAATATATTGATGCATTTTTATGTGATTTAGATGCTTTGAACTGCAAAACAGATTATATAAAACCCAAAGTAACTGAATACATGAATGATATTATTGACTTCATATCAGATTTAAAAAAGTCTGGATATGCATATGAAGTTGATGGAGATGTCTATTTTAGAGTCGACAAGATATCCGATTATGGTAAGCTCGCTAATCGTAATGTCGATGACCTAATTTCAGGTAGTCGCGTTGAAGTTAATCCAAAAAAGGAAAGTCCACTAGATTTTACCTTGTGGAAAAAAACCGAAGAGGGTTTAAACTTCGAATCGCCTTTTTCAAAGGGAAGACCAGGATGGCATACAGAATGTGTGGCAATGATTGATGATATTTTCCATGAACAAATCGATATCCATGGTGGAGGAATTGATTTGCAATTTCCACATCATGAAAACGAAATTGCCCAAGCAAAAGCTTTGCATCATCATTCGTTAGCTAAATATTGGATGCATAATGGTAGATTGAGTTTTAAGAATGAAAAAATGAGTAAAAGTATTGGCAATGTCATATTTGTAAAGGATGGTATAGAGAAAATGCCATTAAGGTATTTTTTGCTTAGCACTCATTACCGGTCACCATTGAATTTTGATGACGAAGGTTTCCAAATGTACATCAAGGAGTGGCAAAAACTAGAAACAGCCGTCAAATCATTGTACTTGAAATTAGATTTGGCCTTATCAATAAGAGAGAACGTACAAATAACTTCTGAAAATATCAAGACAGAGATATCAAACTTCAATCTTGCAATGGAAGATGATTTCAATACTGCTAATGCTATTACCTCGCTCCAGTCGATAATAAAATTAATAAACGCTTCTCTTAGACAAAAGAGCTCTTTCGAGTTGCTTAATGAACTTCTTAATGCGGTAAAATATATGATAGAGGTTTTAGGCTTAAGAATCGACTTGAAACCAATGAACGATGAAACAAGAAGTCTTTATAAGGATTGGGAAGCCGCAAGAATAAACAAAGACTTTGCTTTAGCCGATAAATTGCGAAATGAACTTATTGCAAGAGGAATATTATGATTTTATATAATGGCTTAACTCTAGCTTATATAGGCGACGCTTATTATGAAATGTGGATTAGAAAATATGGATTAAGCTTGGGGTTTACCCTGGTGAATGATTTACATAATATAGCAGTTAAATACACCAATGCTAAATCTCAAGCACTAATCGCAAGATATTTAATCGAAGCGGTTTATACTGAAGAGGAAATAAAGATTTACAAAAGAGGAAGAAACCAAACTGCAACTCACAAACCTAAAAATGCTGATGTTTCAACTTACAATACAGCAACCGGTTTTGAAGCTGTAATTGGATATTTATATTTGAAAGACGAGTTCGCTAGACTTGAAGAGATT